>JAFZPW010000004.1 GCA_017552495.1 Clostridia bacterium
ACGGCGTCGATCTCGTCGATAAAGACGATGGCGGGCGCGTGCTTCACGGCCTGGTCAAAGAGACTGCGGACGCGGGAAGCGCCCACGCCCACGTAAAGTTCCACAAAATCCGAACCGGAGATCGAGAAAAAGGGTACACCGGCCTCGCCCGCCACCGCCTTGGCAATCAGCGTCTTACCGGTACCCGGAGGGCCCACCAGCAAAACACCCTTTGGGATCCGGGCGCCCAGTGACATATATTTTTGGGGATTTTTGAGAAAATCCACCACCTCTTCCAGATCGGCCTTTTCCTCATCGGCCCCGGCCACATCGCGGAAAGTCACTCGCTTGCCCTCTGCGGGGTTGGCCATCTTGGCGGGCGAACGGCCGAAATTCACAGCGCCGCCGCCTCCTGCCTGCCGGTTGAAGAGATAGAACCAAAACACGCCGAACAGCACCAGAAGAACCACATACGGCAAAATACTCATCCAGATCGACGAGTTCTGCGCATAGTACTGCACCTTCAGCGTTCCGGCATTTTGCTGCGCGGTGATCTCTTCGCCCAGATCCTGCGTAAAATACTCCTTGTCGGTCAGCGTACAGATGCAGCGGCTCCCGTCGGTCTTGACATATTCCACGCCGGAGGCGCCGATAACCATTTCGGTGACGGCGTGGTTTTTCAGATCGCTGCGCATCTCGGTATAAGTGACCTGCTGGGTTTTGCCGTCCTTCCCCGGGCCGAACAGCAGCGCCACCGTAGCCAGCGCCACGAAAATCACGATGACATACCAGCCGATGCCCCGGCCGGTTCCCTTTTGATTGGTATTCAAGTCGATGCTCACTCCTTCGCGTGCGCTTTGCCGCGCAGACGCAGTTATTCTTCGCTGTAAACCGAGGGCTTCAGTACGGCGATTTCAGGATAATTCCGATAGTGTTCGCCGTAATCCAGCCCGTAGCCCACGATAAAATCATTCGGCACCTCGATGCCTTTGTAGTCGGCGTGTACCTCCACCTTGCGGCGAGCCGGCTTGTCAAACAGGGTGCACAGGCGGATCGAGGCGGGGCGGCGGGTCTGCAGCATGGGGATCAAATAGGAGAGCGTAACGCCGCTGTCCAAAATGTCCTCTACGATGATAACATCTTTGCCCTCGATATTGGTGTCCAAATCTTTAACAATTTTCACCCGGCCGGAGCTTTCGGTGCCCGCGCCGTAACTGGAGATCGCCATGAAATCCAGTGTGCAGGGCGTGTCGATCTGGCGGATCAGATCTGCCATAAAGACAAACGCGCCCTTGAGCACAGCGATCAGCAGCGGATTTTTCCCCCGATAATCCCGGGTGATCTCGCGGCCCAGCCGCGCCACCGTCTGTTCCAGTTCTTCCCGGGTAACCAGCGTGCGAAGCATATCGTTTTTCATGCACACGGGATCCTGCTTCATATCTCTTTCCTCCTGCAAATCACACGGACAGGCGCGTTTTCGCCCCGCAGCGCCGCGGCGCAGACGTCGCCCACCGTTAGTATTTTATTATTATGGCACACAATCGGCACGGTGTCACGCAAATCTTTCGGAATTTTTCGGTCGATCATCAGTTTTTTCACCGAACGGCGTCCCGCAGGCAGACAAATCTCGTCGCCCGCACGGCGGGAACGAACGGTGATGGGAAACATCGCTTCTCTTTTCCCGGTTCCCGGAGCGATCTCAATGTTCCAGGAGCCAAACACGGCCGTGCCGAAATCGGTCAGGAGCAAAGGCTCGGGCGACGCCTGCGGATGCCGTCTTGTCAACAGCACATCCTCATAACGCCGCAGCGCACGGCTGCCGGTCAGGCAAACCTGCGCCGAAGGATCCGGTTTGTGACATAGGGCAAAAAGCGCCTCGAACTGCGCACGGGTAAGCATCTGTCCCCCCTGCTCCCGCTGAAGCGCCTGCAAGGCGCGGGCGGCGGCCTCTTTGGAAAGAGCCAGCAGCGCTTCCGCAGAAAACAGCGCGCCTTCCTCCGTCCGTCGAACGGAGGCGAGAAACGCTTCGCTTTCCCGCTGGGCGGAACGGCCTTCCCGCCGCAGCAAAGCCGCGGCAGCCGCCATGTGCTCCGCGGCCCGTGGATTGACCTCCCGCAGCAGGGGAAAGACCCGGTTGCGCAGCAGGGCGCGGGCGTTGTCTGTGCCAAAATTGCTTTCGTCCACGGCAAAAGCAAGGCCGCGGGCGGCGTTATACTCCTCGATCTCCCGGCGGGAAACCGCCAGCATGGGGCGGATATACCGCCCTCTTTGTGGCGGAATGCCCTCCCACCCGGCGCGGCCGCTGCCGCGGATCAGGTGGAGCAAGACCGTTTCGGCGTTGTCCTCCAGATTGTGCGCGGTAGCCACGCTGTCCGCCCGCCAGATATCGGCGGCGCGATCCAAAAAGGCATAGCGCAGCGTCCGCGCCGCCTCCTCTGTGCCCAAAGATTTCTTCGCGGCATAAGCGGCAGTATCGCCCTCGCCGCAAAACAGCGGGATGCCCAGCCCGTCGCACAGGCTTTGGCACAGCGCCCGCTCGGCTTCCGCCTGTTCGGGCCGCAGGCCGTGGGTAAAATGAGCGGCGGCCACAGTAAGGGAATACGCCTGCCGCAAAGCGCACAGCGCATGCGTCATGCACACCGAATCGGCGCCTCCCGACAGCGCGCACAGCACCCGCTGTCCGGGGCGGAGGAGGCCGCTTTGCCGCAGGGCGTCAACGGGGTTCATCGCGGAACGGCTCCTGCGCCGCAAACGAGGTGAACTGTCCCATCCATTGCAGCTCGATCTTGCCGGTTTCCCCATGGCGGTTTTTGGCCACGATGAGCTCAGCGGTGTTTTTGTTTTCCGCCTCGCCATTATAATAATCATCCCGGTAAATAAACAGAACGATGTCGGCGTCCTGCTCGATGGAGCCCGATTCCCGCAGGTCGGAAAGCATGGGCCGCTTATCCGTCCGCCCTTCGGGGCCGCGGGAAAGCTGGCTGCAGCACAAAACAGGAACGTTGAGTTCTTTTGCCATAATCTTCAGCGAGCGGGAGATTTCGGCCACCTCGTTTACCCGGTTGTCGATCCGCCGGGCAGTGTGCATGAGCTGAAGATAGTCGATGACGATCAAGCCCAGATTTTTCCCCAGGCGGCGGCATTTCGCCATCATCTCCTGCACGGTGATGCCGGGATTCTCGTCGATGAGGATGGACATGCTTTGCAGCACCTGCGTCGCGCCGGCCATTTTTTCCCAATCCTTGTCATCCAGCGTACCCATACGCAGCTTTTTGCTGTCGATGAGCGCCTCGCTGGACAAAAGACGGGTGGCAAGCTGCTCGCTGGACATCTCCAACTGGAAGATGACCACCGTTTTCCCGCTCCGCTTGGCGGCCGACATGGCCATGTTCAGGGCGATGGAGGTTTTCCCCATGCCGGGGCGGGCGGCCAGAAGGATCAGATCGCTCTTGTTGAGGCCGCCGATGTATTGATCCAGCATGGAAAAACCGGTGGGCAACCCGGGCAGCTTGCCCGGATTGGCTCCCAGCTCGTCCAGATGGGCATAGACCTGCTGGATAGCGTCGTTGATGCTGGCAAAGCCCTGTACCTCCCGCCCCTGCCGGACGGCGTAGATCTTCTGCTCCGCCAGATCGGCCACGGCGTCGGCGTCCTCCTCCTCGGCCCGGGTGAGGTCGATGATCTCGGAGGAAACGGTCTGCAGCTCCCGCAGCATGCTTTTGCTGCGGACGATGCCCGCGTATTCCGCCACGTTGGCGGAAGACGGCGTGGTGTCGATGAGCTGGAGAAAATAATCCCGCTTCGCGGCCTCCTTATAGCCCAGCGCCTTCATTTCGTCCAGAACGGTCACGGCGTCGATGGGGCGGCCGCCCAAAAACATTCTGTGGATGGTGTCGTAGACCAGACGATTGGTTTCGATGTAAAAATCGTCGGGCCGCAGGATCTCGATCACCTCGGGGATGCACTTGGGATCGATGAGCACAGAGCCCAAAACGGCCTGCTCGGCCTCGATGCTGTATGGGGCCTGCCGGGATAACAGTTCTTCCGCAGACGGCATGGGTCTCACTTCCTTCTCTGTTGGAAATTCGAGAGCGTCTTATTTTTCCTCAAACACCTGCACATACAGGGTCCCGCTGATCTCGGTGTAGAGCTTCGCCTTCACGGGGAAAGTGCCGAAGGTCTTGATGGGTTCGGCCAGTTCCAGCTTGGTTTTGGGCAGATCCACCTGATGCTGAGCCGCCAGCGCCTCGGAGATCTCCTTGGTGGTCACCGAGCCGAACAGGCGGCCGCCAGAGCCGGCTTTGGCATAGATCTTTACGGGCATCTTCTCCAGTTTTTCCTTCAGCTCCAGCGCCGCCTTGCGTTCGTTCTCCATCCGGCGCAAAGCCGCGGCGTCGGCGTTTTTCTTGGCGTTGATGGCGTCGGCGGTGGCCTCGATTGCCAGCTTGCGGGGCAGCAGGAAATTGCGGGCATACCCGTCGGAAACGTTAATCATTTCGCCCTTTTTGCCCTGCGCTTTCACATCCTGCAATAAAATCACTTTCATGGTTCTTTCTCCTTTTCTTGGTTTGTCCCTGTGCGCGGCGGCGGATCAAGCCTCCTCCGTCACGCTCTCGTTCAAATATTCTTCAATGGCTTTTTCCAAAAGCGGCTCGACCTCGGCGGGGGTCTTGTCGGGGAACTGCGCCCCCGCGCTGGAAAGGTTGCCGCCGCCGCCCAGCTTCTCCAAAATGATCTGCACGTTGATCTTTCCGTAAGAGCGGGCAGAAATGACGGCGCCGCCGCTTTCGCCGTAAATGACGAAGGCCGCCTTGATCTCCGAAGCGTTGATGAGTTCGTCGGCCGCCTGCGAGGCCGTGGCCCGGGCGATCTCCTCCTCCAGCACCGAGATGGAAACGCCGGGATAACGCTCCTTGGCGCAGGAGATGATCTGATACTTCTTCACATAACTGTCCAGACCGCCGGAGAACAGTTTTCGCACCTCCACGGTGTCGGCGCCCGCCTGCCGCAAAAAGGCCGCGGCCTCAAAGGTACGGACGCCGGTCTTGACGGTGAAGCCCTTGGTATCCAGGAAAATGCCTGCCAGCATGGCGTCGGCCTCCACCCGGAGGATCTCCTGATGGGTAACAACATATTGCAGCAGTTCGGCCACCAGCTCGCTGGCGGAGGAGGCGTAAGTCTCATGCAGGCTGATGGCGGCGTTTTCGATATAGGAGGCCGAGCGGCGGTGATGGTCGATGACAGCCACCCGGGGGATGGTTTCCAAAAGGGTCTGGCTCTCCACCAGATCAGGGCGGGAGGTGTCGGCAACGATGCACAAAGACGAAGCGTCGGCCAGCTCCACGGCCTTTTCCTCGCTGATGAAGGTTCCCTCATACTGCGGCTGCTTCCGCAGCCGGTCGATGAGATCGTGGGCCGAAGTGGCCTGATCGTTGACAATGATGTAGAAGGGCCGGCCCGCCTTGCGGATCGCGGCCGCCATGCCGGCGCAAGCGCCGATGCTGTCCAGATCGGAAAACTTATGCCCCATTAAAAAGACCTGGCTGCTGTCGCGGATAAGCTGCTGCAGGGCATTGGCCATCACGCGGGACTTGACCTTGGTGCGCTTTTCCAGTTCCTTGCTGCGCCCGCCGTAAAACTCAAAAGCCGTTTTCGATTTGACCACCGCCTGGTCGCCCCCGCGGGACAGCGCCATGTCGATGCCCAGCGCCGCATATTGATAAAGTTCCTGCAAAGAGGTCTCGCCCTTGCCGATGCCGATGGACAGCGTGGCGCTCAGCCCCTCGCTGTTTTGCACCTGATGGATGGATTCCAGAATAGAAAACTTCCCCGCCGCGAACTCCAGCAAATTGGCCTGATCAAAAATGAAGAGGTAGCGGTCGCGCTCCAGGCGGCGAACCACGCCTTTTGCGGGCGAGGCCCATTCGTTGATGCGGCGGTCGATCTCGGCGGTCAGCGTGGATTTTTCCGATTCGCTGGTGTTCTTCACCAGTTCCTCGTAACTGTCGATCACAATGAGCCCCACCACCGGACGGGAACGCTCGGTATATTCCCGAAGCTGGCTGTACTCGGTGATGTCCACCCAAAACAAGGTGGCCAAAAGCGCGCTGCCGTGATTGCGGCCCGAGCGCACCAGATTGCCATAGACTTGATACTTCCGCCCGCTCATCTCCACGTCATAGGGGCAGAGGGATTTCCCCTCCATGATCCAGCGGGTGTCAAAGCCCTGGATCACGTCGGTGATGTGCGTTTCAAAAAAACTCTCGTGGCGGCCGCTTGCGGCGGCAAAACTGTCGTTTCCCCAGATGATCTCGCCGGAATCCAGCCGCAAAATCACCATAGGCAGCGGAAAACTGACCATGGACGCCTTGGAGGCGTCGTCCACCGAAAAGGCCAGCGTTTCCACATATTTGCGGATCTCGGCGCTGCGGTGACGGCTGCGAACGCGATAATAAGCATAAGCAAACGCGATGATCGCCAGTTCTATGACTCCCGCGACCCATCCGACCCGGTAAAAGGTGAACGCGGCAAACAGCACCATCACCGCAAAGGCGATGCGTGTTCCTGATTCCGCCATTCTCGAAAACCGCTTTTCCAAAGGTTCCGCCCTCTTTTCTCCGGTTTGTAATTTTTTATTTATTTGGTTATTATACCATACTATGGCCGAAGGTGCAAGGAAAAAATCCGCCCGCCGGCAGATCGGCGGGCGGGTCTCTTATTGGATGTGTTCTCTGCGCCACTGATATTCCTCGGCGACGCTCATTTCGTCGGGATACGGAATGTTGTGATCCCCCAGTCGGTCGGCCCGCTGTCCCGCGGGACAAACCACCGGCTGGATCACCCGTTTTTTCGGCTGGGACATAAAAAACACCTCCGAAACCAGTATGTCCCGCAAAGCGCGCTTCATGCCGCCCTTGTAATTTTTCGCGTTTCTGTTATACTGGAAGATAAATCAACGCGATGTGTTCGGAGGCCCCGTTATGCTGGAAAAACTCTCACAGATCAAAGAACGCTATCTCGCCCTGCAGCGCCGTCTGGAGGACGGGTCGGTCTATGCCGACCCTGCGGCGGCGGCCCGTCTGCTCAAGGAGCAGAAGGAACTTTTACCGGTGGTGGAAGCCTTCGCACGGTGGGAGGACGCCCGCCGGAGACTGGAGGACGCTCGGACGCTGCAAAAGGATCCCGATCCCGAACTGCGGGCCATGGCGGAGCAGGAGGCCCGGGAGAGCGAAAACGCCTGTGAGGCGCTGGAACGCCAGCTCCAGCTTTTGCTTTTGCCAAAGGACGCCGACGACGACAAAAGCGTCATCGTGGAGATCCGCTCGGGAGTGGGCGGCGAGGAGGCCGCTCTGTTTGCCGCCGATCTCTTCCGGATGTACACCATGTACGCCGAGCGCCGGCGGTTTTCGATCGACATCATGAACGAAAACCGCACCGAGTTGGGCGGCGTCAGGGAGATCAGCTTCGCCGTGGAGGGCGAAGGCGCTTGGGCGCGCTTCAAATTTGAAAGCGGCACCCACCGGGTGCAGCGGGTCCCCGATACCGAGAGCCAGGGCCGCATCCAGACCTCAGCGGCCACGGTGGCCGTGCTACCAGAGGCGGAGGACGTGGAGATCCGCATTGACCCTTCCGAGCTGCAGATCGACACTTACCGCTCCTCCGGCGCGGGCGGGCAGCATGTGAACAAAACCGAAAGCGCCATCCGCATCACCCATCTGCCCACCGGACTGGTGGTGGAATGCCAGGACGAGCGCAGCCAATACAAAAACAAAGACAAGGCCATGAAGCTGCTGCGTTCGCGGCTGTATCAAGCCCAGCGGGAGAAGCAGGAGGCCCAGCGGGCCGGTCTGCGGCGGGATCAGGTGGGCTCCGGCGACCGCTCGGGCCGCATCCGCACCTATAATTTCCCCCAGGGGCGGCTCACCGACCACCGGATCGGGCTGACTCTCTATAAACTGGAGCAGATCATGAACGGCGATCTGGACGAGTTGATCGACGCGCTGATCACCGCCGACCGGGCGGAAAAGCTCAAGGGCGGACAGGATGCCGAAAAGGAGTTGTCTCAATGAAAGAAGCCTGTGAAACGCTACTGCTCCACGGCGGCGCAAAACGCGATATCGTCAAAGCCGGCCGTCTGCTGGCCGCCGGCGAGGTGGTGGCCGTTCCCACCGAAACGGTCTACGGTCTGGCAGCCAACGCGCTGGACGAACAGGCCGTTCTGCGAATTTTTGAAGCAAAAGGCCGGCCTCAGGACAATCCGCTCATCGTCCACATTTCCGCGACGGAGCAGATCGGCCCGCTGGTGGCCGATTTCCCCGCC
>JAFZPW010000056.1 GCA_017552495.1 Clostridia bacterium
AAAGAAAAGATCGAAGCCGCAGGAGGAAAGGCGGAGGTGATCTAAGTGATTGAAACTGTCAGAAACGCATGGAAGATCCCCGATCTGCGGAAAAAGCTGCTCTTCGTGCTCTTTGCCATTGTCGTGTTCCGTTTCGGTCATGCCATCTACGTCCCCTTCGTGAATACCGCTGATCTGGCTGCCGCGTTTTCCGCGCAGAACAGCAGCAACCTGCTGGGATATTTCAACGTGTTGTCCGGTGGCGGTCTGGCAACGGCGTCCATCTTTGCGCTGAGCATCTATCCCTATATCAACAGCTCCATTATTGTCCAGCTTCTTCAGGTGGCCATCCCGGCTCTGGAGCGCATGGCCAAGGATGAGGGCGAAGAGGGCAAGAAGAAGCTCCAGCGCATCACCCGCTACGGCACGCTGGTGCTGGCGATCCTCATGGCGACGGGTTATTATATCATGATCCGTTCCATGGGCGTGCTTACCCGCAGCGACGTTTGGGCCGCCATCGTCATCATCACCACTTTTGTGGCAGGCGCCATGTTTGTGGTGTGGCTGGGCGACCAGATCACCGAAAAGGGCATCGGCAACGGCATCTCCATGATCCTGCTTGCTGGTATCGTTTCGCAGGGCTACGGCGCGCTGATGAAGGTCATTTCCATGCCCTGGTGGGCGGCCATCGTCGTGCTCATCGTCTGTATCCTGATTATCGCTTTCATCATTTTCATCACCGAGGGCGAGCGCCGCATCCCCGTCCAGTACGCCAAGCGCGTGGTGGGCCGGAAGCAGTACGGCGGTCAGAGCAGCAATCTGCCCATGAAGGTCAATATGGCCGGCGTTATGCCCGTCATCTTCGCCTCTACCATCTGCGGCGTTCCCGCGACGATTGCCGGCTTCTTCGGCAACGCGCAGACCAGCAAGATGGTGGGCGAGGGCGGCTGGTTCACCCAGGGCTCGGTGATCTATATCATCATTTATGTCCTGTTGATCTTCGTGTTTGCCTATTTCTACTCTGCCATCCAGTTCAATCCCATCGAGGTGGCCAACAACCTGAAGAAGAACGGCGGATTTATCCCCGGCTTCCGTCCCGGTAAGCCTACCTCCGACTTCATCGCCAAGGTGCTCAACAAGATCACCATGATGGGCGCCATCTTCCTGGCCGTCATCGCCGGGCTGCCGCTGATTCTTTCCAACGTGCCCGGCCTGATGGGTCTGGCCATCGGCGGCACCTCCACCATGATTATGGTGGGCGTGGTTTTGGAAACCATCCGCGCCATCGAGTCCGAAATGATGATGCGTCATTACAAGGGCTTTTTGGAGTAAGAAAAGGACCGGCCGCGCATGAAACTGATTTTGTTGGGTGCCCCCGGAGCCGGGAAAGGCACGCAAGCAGAGTTCGTTCAATCCGCGCTGAAGGTTCCCGTGATTTCCACGGGAAACCTTCTGCGCGAGGCCATCGCCCAGGAGACAGAGCTGGGGCAGAAGGCCAGACAGTATATGGACGGCGGCAATCTGGTGCCCGACGAGCTGATCGTCGGGCTGGTGAAGGAAAAGCTGCAAAGCCCCGATTGTGCAGGCGGCGCCATTTTCGATGGATTCCCCCGCACGCTCGCCCAGGCCGAAGCGCTTGACGCCTTTGCCCGTCCCGATCTTGCCCTGTCCATCGAGGTGCCGGACGACGCCATTGTTCACCGCATGGCCGGACGACGCACCTGCCCCCGCTGCGGAAGCACCTACCACGTTGTCGGCAACCCCCCGCGCGTGGAGGGTATTTGCGACAAATGCGGGGAAACGCTGGGCATCCGGAAGGACGACGTGCCTGCCGTGGTGCTGCAGCGGCTGGAGGTTTATCACACCCAGACCGAACCGGTGAAGGAGCATTATGCCCGGCAGGCTAAGCTGCGGGAGGTCTCCGGCATCGGAAGCGTGGACGAGATCCGGGAGCGGATCTTCCAGACGATAGGTGCAGGGCTATGATAAAGATCAAATCGCCCCATGAGATCAAACGCATGGCAGAGGCGGGACAGATCGCAGAGCTGGCGCGCCGCGCCTGCGGCGAACTGGTCGCGCCGGGCATCACCACTCGAGAGCTGGATCATGTGGCTAAAAAAGTAATCACGGACTGCGGCGCAAAGCCATCGTTCCTTGGTTACGGCGGATTCCCCGGATCCATCTGCTGCTCCGTGAACGACGAGGTCATTCACGGCATTCCGGGCAGCCGGAAGATCCGGGAGGGCGACATTGTCAAGATCGACGTGGGTGCGCTTTATATGGGCTACCATGGCGACTGCGCGGCTACTTATGCTGCAGGCGCCATTCCGGAAAGCACGGAAAAGCTCATCCAGGTGACCCGGCAGAGCTTCTATGAGGGCATCAAGTATGCTCGTGAAGGCTACAGAATCTCCGATATTTCCAAGGCCGTGGAAGACTACACCGTCGCCAACGGGTTCTTCCAGGTGCGCGACTACGTCGGTCACGGCGTGGGAAGCAACCTGCACGAAGAACCGGAGGTGCCCAACTTCCTGGCTCCCGGCAGGGCCGGTCACGGCCCGCGCCTGGTGGCGGGAATGACCATCGCCGTCGAGCCGATGGTCTGTATGGGAACCTGGCAGGTAAAAACGCTGTCTGACGGCTGGACAGTCAAAACGGCGGACGGAAGTCTGTCGGCACATTACGAAAATACCATCCTCATCACAAAAGATGAGCCGATCATCCTGACCGCCGACAAAGACGGCAGGCATGCATAAACCGAGGAGGCAATTGTATGGCGAAAGAAGACATGATCGAAGTAGAAGGTACCGTTATAGAGGCGCTGCCCAATGCGATGTTCAAGGTGGAGATCATGGGGGGGCATAAGATCAACGCGCATATCTCCGGCAAGCTTCGCATGAATTACATCAAAATCCTGCCCGGCGACAAGGTGACCGTTCAGATGTCGCCTTACGACCTGGAACGCGGCAGGATCACCTGGCGCTCCAAGTAACAGCAAAAGCAGAAAAGTAGGAGGAACTTTACCATGAAAGTAAAACCGTCCGTCAAACCCATCTGCGAAAAGTGCAAGATCATCCGCAGAAAAGGCCGCGTTATGGTCATCTGCGAGAATCCCAAGCATAAGCAGAAGCAGGGCTAATTGAACACAGGAGGTAAATGAAATGGCTCGTATTGCCGGTGTTGACCTTCCCCGCGAAAAGCGCGTGGAAATCGGCCTGACCTATATCTACGGGATCGGCCGCAAGCTCAGCAACGATATCCTGAAAAAGACCGGGATCAATCCCGATACTCGCGTCAAGGATCTGACCGAGGATGAAGCCGCCAAGCTCCGCGAAGCCATCGAGCATGAATATGTGGTCGAGGGCGATCTGCGCCGCGATGTGGCTCTGAACATCAAGCGTCTGGTGGAGATCGGCTCTTACCGCGGTCTGCGTCACCGCAAGGGTCTGCCCGTTCGCGGTCAGCGCTCCAAGACCAACGCCCGCACCCGCAAGGGTCCCAAGAAGACCATTGCCAACAAGAAGAAGTAAGGAGGGAAAAGCATTATGGCAAAAGCACAGGCAAAGAAAGCCGTTGTCCGCACCAAGCGGCGCGAGCGCAAGAATATTGAAAAGGGCCAGGTCCATATCCGCTCTTCCTTCAATAACACCATCGTCACCATCACCGATCTGGCCGGCAACGCCATTTCCTGGGCGTCCGCCGGTGGACTGGGCTTCCGCGGCAGCAGAAAGTCCACTCCTTTTGCGGCCCAGACCGCTGCCGAGACCGCTTCCAAGGCCGCGATGGAGCATGGTCTGAAGACTGTCGAGGTTTACGTCCGCGGCCCCGGCGCCGGCCGCGAGGCTGCGATCCGCGCACTGCAGGCCGCCGGCCTGGAGGTCGTCAGCATCAAGGACGTGACCCCCATCCCCCACAACGGATGCCGTCCTCCGAAGCGCCGCCGCGTATAACAAAGGGAGGTAACAAGTTATGGCTAAAAATACGCAACCCATCGCCAAGCGCGCCAAGGCGCTGGGCATCAGCCCCGCCGCGATGGGCTATTACAAGAAGGAAACCAATCGCAACATGAACACCCGTACCCGCCGCAAAAAGTCTGAGTACGGCACCCAGCTGCAGGAAAAGCAGAAGGTCAAGTTCATTTACGGCGTTTTGGAGAAGCAGTTCCACGGCTATTACGAGAAGGCCGTCCGGATGCCCGGCAAGGCCGGTGACAATCTGCTCATCCAGCTTGAGTGCCGCCTGGACAACGTGATCTTCCGCCTGGGCCTGGCCGCGACCCGCCGCGAGGCGCGTCAGATGGTCAGCCACGGCCACTTCACCGTGGACGGCAAGAATGTCAACATTCCCAGCTTCCAGGTCAGAGCCGGTATGGTCATCGCCGTGAAAGAGAGTTCCCGTTCCATCGCCCGTTTCGCGCAGAATCTGGAACGCAATTCCTTCCACACCGTTCCCAAGTGGCTTGATTTCAACGCTGAGACCATGGTCGGCCAGGTGCTTTCCGTGCCCACGAGAGAAGAGATCGATCTTCCCATCGAGGAGCATCTCATCGTCGAGTTGTACTCTAAGTAATCGATCCCTCGCAGCACGTATTGTTGGCTTAAGCAGCGACTTTTAACATAGGAGGGTACCGAATGATCGCAATTGAAAAGCCCAGTATTGAATGTGTCGAAGCCCTGGAAGACGGCTCCTATGGCAAGTTTGTCGTAGAACCGCTTGAGATCGGTTATGGCACTACCCTCGGCAATTCCCTGCGCCGCATCCTGCTGTCGTCCCTTCCCGGAACGGCCGCCACGTCCATCAAGATCGAAGGCGTCCAGCACGAGTTTTCCACGGTGCCCGGCGTCAAGGAAGACGTGACCGAGATCGTCCTCAACGTGAAGGGGATCATCGCCAAGCTGCACAGCCCCGGCGAAAAGACGGTGAGCATTGAGGCAATGGGCGCCGGTGAAGTCACCGCCGGCGACATCCGCTGTGACAGCGAGATCGAGATCCTCAACCCGGAGCTGCATATCGTCACCCTGATGGAAGACGCCAAGTTTAATATGGAGCTGACCTTCAACCATGGCCGGGGCTATACCCCCGCCGAGAAGAACAAGCCCGCGCAGTCTGTCATCGGTGTGATCCCGGTGGATTCGATCTATACGCCCATCCATAAGGTCAATTATGTGGTGGAGAACACCCGCGTCGGCAACATGACCAATTACGACAAGCTGACGCTGGAGGTCTTTACCGACAAGACCATCACCGCCCGCGACGCCATCAGCCTCGCCGCCAAGATCCTCACCGACCATCTGAGCCTGTTTGTGGATCTGTCCGACGAGATCGGCGCCCGCGCCACCGTGGTGGAAAAGAACGAGACCCCGCAGGATAAGGTTCTGGAGATGACCATCGAAGAGCTGGATCTCTCCGTGCGCTCCTTCAACTGTCTGAAACGTGCCGGCATCAACACAGTGGCAGACCTGGTGAACACCACCGAGGAAGACATGATGAAGGTCCGGAACCTGGGCCGGAAATCTTATGAAGAGGTCGTCAAAAAGATGGCCGACATGGGGCTTTCCCTGTCCAAAGAGAGCGACAACTGATTTTCAAACTCTATCAAAGGCTGGGCGGCGCTGCACGGCAGCGCCCACGCCCGACCGAACCCGATAATAGGAGGTAACACACATGCCCGGAACTCGCAAGCTCGGCAGACCGACCGATCATCGCCGCGCCATGCTGCGCGCCATGGTCACCTATCTGCTGGAGAACGGCAAGATCGAGACCACCGTTACCCGCGCAAAAGAAGTGCGTCCCCTTGCTGAAAAAATGATTACCCTCGGCAAGAAGGGCGACCTGAATGCCAAGCGTGCCGCGATGACCTTTATCACCAAGGAAGACGTGGTTAAGAAGGTCTTTGACGAGATCGCGCCCAAGTATGCGGAGCGCAACGGCGGCTATGTCCGCATCACCCGCATCGGCCCCCGCCGGGGCGACGGCGCCGAAATGGCCGTTATCGAGCTGGTCTGATCTGATTTAAGATCCAAATCAAAAAGGCATTGCTGCACAAATGATGCTGTGCAGCAATGCCTTTCGCTTTTTGCAGGGAGGGCGGCGAGGCCCGACCGGGGTGTATGGAAGAATCAGAGCCCCGAAATGATACCTGCGGACAAAGAAGGCTTTTTCTTGCAAACGGGGATTCAGAGACCAAAGACGATATCATCCCCATCCATTTCCGAAAGCCGGTTAAACCCCAATGACAAATAGAGCCTGTGTGCGTTTTCGTTATCCTTTTCTGTGGCAAGCTTAATCGGCGTGGAAGGCGCTGCGGTCTTTAAGATTCGGATCGCAACCTGTGCGGCATTTCTTCCATATCCTCTTCCCTGATGATTCTTGTCAATATAGAAACTCCATGAATACGCTTCGCCTGCGCCAAGCCATTTGCAAAGGTTTAGGAAGCCGACGGGCTCTTCCCGTTCGTTGTAAATGAGGCAAGGGCAATTGTCCTCTTTGAACAAATAAGCCCTTCCGATCGAAAACCATGCGGGATTGACAAGATCCTTTTGCGCATCGGCAAGTTGGCATTCGCAGACAGCATAGAGCAGTTCGGCTTCTGTTTTGAGCGGCTTAATATGCACATAAGCGTTGGACCACAACGCGCGGTCAATCGTTTCCAAAGCAGTTCTCAAGCGCATGCCTTGCCCTCCTGCAAATCAGTGTTTTGTTGAAATGATTATATCATCGCCGACTGTCGAAGTCAATTGCTTCCGAATGTGCAAAAACCGCCGTGTAATTTTCAAAAAAGAGGAGGCAGCCTCTTGGGGCGGCTTTCGCAAGGAAGCTCCTTTGCGGCAGAGCATTACAGGCAAAAGAGCTGAAACAGGCGTGGCCGCTGCGGCCACGCCTGTTTGTTGCTCTGTTCCGGATTTTGTGGGGCAAAATCCGATGCTCGTTATACCCGTGGACAAAGAAAGCGCTTCTGTAAGCCTAAAGTCAGAAGTATCCCTGCAAACAGTAATTTGTAATCTCAATATCCGAAAAAAGTCATTACCCATGCAATTAAAGCAAAGACTAAAGGATGAACGACAAGTGTTCCAAACCATTTTTTAATTACTGTTTTTGAGGGAATATATGGTTTCAAGTCCTCAGTTCTAGGGATATTCCATGCATTAGTTTTGCCAACCCAATACCAATCAATAAAAATACGGTCAAATATATTCGCAATCATCGCTATAATCACCATCTGAATTAGGCTTTGGCGAAATCCTGTAGTTCCATTAATTACATAGACCATGTATGGAATAAGAATTGTCATTGGTAATGTAACCGCAATAGCAGCGATTATGGTTCTCTTTTTGATTTGTTCCTTTGTAGTTAGACATAATTCTACTACTCTGTCCTGAACAGCTTTCTCATAAAAGCACACCAGTCCAACTGGACCGTCCTTTGCGATGCCAATTACACAGACAAGCAGTAAAATAAAGCACATTGCCAAGCCTTCTATTACAAGTATCATCCGAGAATCTCTCCTTCATACAAACTCCGTTTGTCGATATGATTATACATCCATATACACGGCATAGTCAATCACATCTAACTATGCAATAGCTTCTATTGTTAACTCCCAAAGAGCAGGAAGGAGACACTTCTTTACGAAGGGCCTCCCTTTCGAAGCGCCTCCGTTTGCCTGCGTTTCGTTTGCCTGTTTGCGGCGCGGCGGGGTCATTTTCGCGGGATGTGCCGGTCCAAAAACACGTCCAGCGCAGCGGTGACTTTAGGCTCGTCCACCAGATAACTCATGCCGTGCGCGGCGCCGGGAACGGTAATCAGCGTCTTCTCCCCCACGGCGGCCGCATAGTTTTCCCGGGACATGGCGCAGGGAACAAAGGTGTCGGCCTCGCCGTGGATCAGCAAGACAGGCAGCTTCGTGCGTGCCAGCGATATGCGGGCGTCTGCGCCGTCTATGGAAAAGCCCGCGACCAGACGGCACATGGGACTTGCGCCCCACAGCAAAAGCTGCGGGAAGGGAAAGCGGCTCCCGATCACTGCGGTAAAGATCGCCCGGGGCGAGGTGTAGCCGCAATCGGCCACAATGCAGCGCACGGAGGCGGGCAGAGGCAGATCGGCAGTCATAAGCACCGTGGCGGCCCCCATAGACATCCCTTCCAAAACAATGGGATGCTCCGGCCCGAACTGCCTGGCGACCCAATCGGCCCAGGATTGCACGTCCCGCCGCTCTTTTACGCCCATGGTGAGCCATTTTCCGCCGCTTTTCAGATGGGCCCGCTGGTCGATCACCAAAAGCTGGAAGCCCCGCGCAAACAGCGGGCGCATGGCGCAACTGAAATCCGCCGCCCCGCTGCTGTGATAGCCGTGGCATAAAATCACCGTTCCCCGGGGCTGCGCCTGGCGAACGAGCGTGGCGTGGAGCCGAAGGCCGTCGAAGCTGTTGATAAAAACATCCTCGTGCTTTTGAGCGGGGAACCATTCCCTCGCCTGCCGGATGGCGGGAAGATAGCCCGCCATGGGCGTTCCCTCCAGCAGCCGAAAGACCGAATCCGGATTGTCCCGCCGGCGGCGCAGAGACAGCCGGATCATCAAAAGACAAAGCAACAAATACAGGGCAAAGCCGCCCAAAAGAACAAAAACAAAAGGTTTCATGGTCACACTCCCAAAGCAAGCCCGCGTTTGCGGGGCACATCAGAGCGCAGATTGCTGCGCCGTTGCTTTTGACAGAATACAGAATTTGTCGCGCAAGACAATGCAAGGCGTTGTGTCATCGAATTTTTTCCGGATCAATATAACTGGCGTCGTAGCACACCCTGGCATGGGGCGCCTGCAAAAGCGCGCGGAAACGTTCATTTCCGGTTTCCCGATCCACGCAGCGGCGGATCACCCGGTTGTTGCGGTACCAGACGCCGTTTTCCCGGGAAAAATACTCCTCCTCGCAACAGATGTGCCATATGTGGTCGGGCCGGGCCGAGCAGCGCAGTTCGCCCCGCAGGTATTCCCCGTCGCTGTGCACAAGGAGTTGATAGGTATCGCAGGTATCGTTGCGGAAACGATAGTCGAGGTAGTTGTATAATATCGACGTTCCCACACCGAAGGGCACTTGCCGACCAAAGTCGGGGAATAGATCGTAGTCATCGTGGTGATGGCGCTCGGTAATCGTCAGGTCGGCGTGCAGAATCATCCAGTGGATGAGATTGGTGAACTGGCACATGCCGCCGCCCACGCTTTCTCCGGGCGTGCCGTTGTGCAGCACCATCCCGGGCAAAAAGCCCCGCTTCGCGGTGCACCGCCCCACCAGCCGCCAGAAGGAGAAGGTCTCGCCCGGGCGGATCAGAACGCCGTTGACATACGGCGCGGCCAGGCCCAGTGAAACGGCCTTGTTGTTTTGCAGGCGCATATCCACCTGTCCCAGCGTCCGGCGAATGAGGGAATTGTGTCGGTAGATCAAAGCCGGCAGGGGATCTTCCTGCTTCTGCGCGGCAAAGCGCACGCCGGAAAGGGCGTCCTTCAGCTTGCGCTGAAGGATGTTTTTCTCCACCGCGATGCGATAGGCGGCGGGCGAGAGTTCCGAAAATCGTTTCATAGTCGGCCTCCCAGCAGACGGGTAAAAATTTCAGGATCGGGAGCAGCAAAGGACAGCGCCTCTCCCGTAGACGGGTGGAGCAGCGACAGGAGGCAGGAATGCAGGGCGAAGCCCGTCATTCCCGGAATCTCCCGTCCGTACATGAAATCGCCGCACAGCGGAAATCCCAGATGGCTCATGTGGCAGCGAATTTGGTGGGTGCGGCCGGTTTCCAGTCGCAGCTCCAGCAGCGCCCGCCCGCCCTGGCGGCGCAAAACGCGAAAATGGGTCACGGCCCGCTGGCCGTCGTCCCGCACACAACGGCGGATGCCGCAGCCCTCGGCCTTGCCGATGGGCAGATCCACCGTGCCTTCGTCGGGCATGGCGTCGCCCTCTGTCACCGCATGGTAGATCCTTCGGATGTCCCCTGCCGCAAGTTGATCCTCCAGCCGTTGGGCGGCCAGTTTGTTTTTGGCGCAGGTCATCAGGCCCGAGGTGCCCCGGTCCAGCCGGTTGATGGCGCGAAAGGTGGGGGTCTGCCCCATCTGTGAGAGGTGCCATACCACCCGGTTGCCCAGGGTGTCGCCGTCCCGATGGCCGGGGCTGGGGTGGACGGCAAGCCCGGCGGGCTTGTTGAGGATGAGCAGGTCGCCGTCTTCATAAACGATATCCAGCGCCCCGGGCGCAGGCGGCACGCGGCGGGTTTTTCCCGAGTCTGGCTCCCGCAGGATCGAAAGCGCCTGTCCCGCCGTCACCCGCTGTCGCACGGTGACGCGGACGCCGTCCAGCAAAATTCCGGTTTCACTGGTCTTGAGCTGGCGCAGCAGATTGGCGGACAGGCGAAACTCCCGCCTTAGCAGGGTCAGCACCTCCAACCCGGCGTCCTCCGGCTGGCAGAGATAGGTTAGACGATCCGTGCGCGCCACCTCTCTTTCTTGAAAACGATTATATCATGTTGCGCCGCGGGTTGCAAGCCGGGAAACTGTGAACGACTTCTGAATTCTCTGTCTGCGGGGGTTGCAAACCGGTTGGATTTTGTGATATTATATAAAAAAAAAGGGCGGTCGGAAAATCTCCTGTGCAACATCACTCATTTTCTCGGGACGGCCCGCTTTGGACTGCCGAAGGCCGGAGAAAAACGCCGCCATCAAGAAAGGAGGCGGATCGAAGACGACGAAAAAGTCTTGGTTTTTTCCGAAGGATATGGTACAATCATATCGTTAAGGAATTCACGTTTTCCTGAGAAAGGATTTGCATGAACATTTTACGATTCCTGACGCCCAAGCAGGAAGTGATCTATCTGTATGAGGATTATACGATGGAACAGGCGCTCCGGGTGATGGAGCGAGCCCGGTACAGCGCCGTCCCCGTGGTGCGCCGCACCGGTGAGTATGTGGGCACCGTTACCGAGGGCGATCTGCTCTGGGCGGTGCGCCGCCTGGAAAACGGCTTTGCCGACGCGCCCCACACCCCCTTGCGGACGATCCCTCATCATCGGGACAACCGACCGCTGCGGGCGTCGCTGGACGTTACCGCGCTGCTGGAAACCTCCATGGAGCAAAATTTTGCCCCCGTGGTGGACGATCGGGGGATGTTTATCGGCATCATCACCCGCCGCCGGGTGATGAAATACCTGCGGCAGCAGTTGGAGGAATTGGGCATCCGTCCCCCGTCTGTCGAGGAAAAAACGGTTCACGTCCACGCATCTTGAAGCAAAAAATCACCGCCGCCTGTAAAACGGGCGGCGGTTTTCTTTATTCCGCTTGGTTGGGATAGCTTCGCGGACCGTAAATGGCCGTTCCCACTCGCACGAGGGTGGCGCCTTCGGCGATGGCGGCCAGATAACTGTCCGTCATGCCCATGGAAAGCACCTCCATGCGGGCGTTTTCGTAGTGCCGTCCGGCGGCCCGCTCCGAAAGCTCCCGCAGCGCGGCAAACCAGCGGCGGCTTTCGGGGCCGTTGTCAAAGGCGGGAGGAATGGCCATCAGTCCCCGGACGAACACGTGCGTTAGCCCGGCGGCCCGCTCCATCAGCGGCCAGAGATCCTCGGCGGCGGCGCCGGTCTTGGTGATCTCGCCGCCCACATTGAGTTCAAACAGGATCTCCTGCCGCAACCCCTGTTTTTCGGCTTCTTTGTCCACGGCTTCCAGCAGGCGAAGACTGTCCACGCTCTCGATCACAGTGGCGCGGCCAACCACCTTTTTCACCTTGTTGGTCTGCAAATGGCCGATAAAATGAGCAGGCTTTTGCAGAAAGGCTCCGGCGTCAAAGTGCTTCACCAGTTCCTGCATATGATTTTCCCCGAACAGATCCACCGGCAGCGCGGCGCTTTCCCGCACGGTCTCGCAGGAGCGGGTCTTGCAGACGGCGCACAGCAAAATGTCATCAGGGTCGCGTCCGGCGCTTTTGGCTGCCTGCGCCATCTTTTCCCGGATCGCAGCCACATTTTCCGCCATGCGGGCGGCGTCGTAGGCTTCCGGCATTTTACAGCTCCAGATAGACGGCGCGGGAGCCGCCCACATATTTTGGGCGGGTGCGGGCGCACAGGATGTTGGCCTCGCCGATCTGCTTCAGGCTGAGACGCACGGGAACGGCCACCTGACGCAGGTGCATCCCGATGAGCGTCCCGCCGATGTCCAGGCCGGCGTCGGCCACGATGCGCTCCACCGCCACGGGATCCTTGAAATTCGCATAAGCCGTCACGGCAAAGGAGCCGCCCGCATGGGGCTGCGGCACCACGTTGACGATCTCCCAGTCCTTGCGCTCGGCAAGCTCCCGCTCCACGATGAGCGAGCGGTTGAGATGTTCGCAGCACTGAACGGCCAGCCAAATGCCCTTTTCCCGCAAAACGGGATATATGCCCGCAAAGGCGGCTTGGGCGGCCTCCATACTGGAGCCCTTCCCGATGCGCTGGCCAACCATTTCACTGGAGGAGCAGCCCACCACCAGCACCTGGCCTTCCTTGAGCTTTGCCTGCTCCAGCAGTTCGGTCACGGCCTGCCGGGCCTGCGCGGTGATCTCTTCGTACATCTGTCATCGACCTTTCCAAAAATATTGTTCTAATTGGGCGATGCGGGACAGCGCCTGATACAGCGCGACGGAAACCGCCGCGCCAAGCGCACCCTGCACCAGGTTGGCGGGGATGCTGGCCACAGCGGCCTCGAACCGCCCCAGCAAAAACGCCTTGTAAAGAAAATAACCCGCCGCCATAAACAATTCGGCCGGTATGGCCGCCAGACTCATTTGAAGCACCGAGGGCCGCTTGCCTTGCAGAGCCTTTTTCAGCAGCAGCGCGGCGATCAGAGCCGAGCCGCCTTTGATGAAAAATGTGCCCGGGAGATAGTGCGGATAACCCGCCAGCAGGTCGGCCATTGCCGAGCCCAAGCCCCCCGCCAGAAAGCCGTAGCCCGGGCCCAGAACAAAGGCGCCCAGCAAAACCACCCCGTCGCCCAGATTGGTATACCCCATCACGGTGGGCACGCGGATGAGCAGCGTGGCCGCACAGGCCAGCGCGGCGAACACCGCCGCCAAAACGGCGCGGTGGAGTTTGTCTGCGGTCATGAAATACCCCCTCTTTTTTTTCTGTCTGCTTTTATCATACCGCGTTCTGACCTTGTAACAAGTGCCACTTTTTGAAATCTTTATCAGGTCAGATGCGGCGGCGGGACTGTTCTTGCCGCAGGGCAGCAGAAAATTTGCTTTTTTCTCCGGCCTTTACTATAATAAAAGAAAATCTGTGTTTGCAAAAAGCGCCGCCACGGCTGCCGCAGCGAGAAAAGGAGAGAGCCCAGTCATGAAACCGCACCGGATTCCCCGCAAACCGAGACGATCCGACGCCCGCCGCCCCGTTCGGGAGTTTGCCCCGCTGAACTTTCTGCTGCTCACGGCCGCTGGGATCATAAACGCCTTTGGCGTGACCATGTTCCTGTTTCCGGTGAAACTGTATGACAGCGGCATTTCCGGGCTGTCGATGCTGCTGGATCAGGTCACGCCGTCCCGCTTTACCCTTTCCCTGTTCCTGCTGGCGCTCAATCTGCCGATTTTTCTGCTGGGATGGAAAAAGCAGGGCGGGGCATTTACCGTTTACTCCGTTTACACCATCGGGATCTATGCCCTCATGTCCTTCTTGATTATGAATGTCCTGCCGGTGGATTTGTCCTTCATTTCCCCGCTGGCGGGCGCCGACCTGCTGCTGTGCGCCATCTTCGGCGGAGTGATTTCGGGCGTGGGCAGCGGCATGACGATCCGCTTCGGCGGGGCGATCGACGGCGTGGACGTGTTGTCTGTTTTGTTCGCCAAACGCATCGGAATCTCGCTGGGCACCTTTGTCATGCTTTTTAATTTGCTTCTCTATATCGTTTGCGGCATGGTGATCCAAAGCTGGATCTTGCCGCTGTATTCCATTGTGACCTATTTTGTAGGCTCGAAAACCGTGGATTATGTGGTGGAGGGCTTCGATCGCGCAAAGTGCGCCATGATCGTTACCACCCGGGCCGACGAGCTTTCCGAGGTGCTGGCCGGTGCGTTCCGCGCCAGCGGAACCATCGTTCCCGCCGTCGGCGGATATTCCAAAACCAGCAAACAGATTTTGTATTTTATTGTAAATCATTTCCAGATCAACAAGCTGAGAACGCTGGTACACGCCATCGACCCGGAGGCGTTTATCTCGCTGCAAGACGTTTCGGACGTGATCCACAGTCCCGACCTGACCTGACGCCCGGCGGGGCGCCCTGATTTTGTGTCGTCAAATTATGATATAGGAGGCGAACGGTATGAGTTTTTTGAAGAACATGCTTTCCAACAGCGTCACCGAGGGCATCGGCAAAGGAATTCAGGACGCCGTGGGCAAGGCGGTGGAGGGCGCCGTCAGGCCCGCCGCCGATAAACTGGCCGGACAGGCGGCAGAGCATCTCAATCAGACCTCTCAGGCGCTGAACGAGAGCACGCAGGCCATCCGGGAAAGTCAGGACGCGGCAGCCGAAGCGGCCCGGCCCGTCCAGACGGCTCAAACGCCCGGCTCGGGCGCGGCGGCGCTGGAATCCGCGCTGTCCGGCTGGGCCAGCGCCATGCAGGGCGCGGCGACCAAGGCGGCCATGTGCGTAAAACAATGCCCCGTCTGCGGCGCGGGCGCTCCTGCCGATCAGAAATTCTGTCCTCAGTGCGGCGCCAAGCTGCCGGAGCAGACCGTGGGCGCGGGCTACGTCTGCCCCAAGTGCGGCAAGCAAAATCTGATCGGCGCCGCTTTCTGCGGCGAGTGCGGCGCGCTTTTGCCTGCCGCGGAGGCCGAGCACGACGCGCAGGAGGCCAAATGGGACCGGCTGCTGGCCGATTATCCCAGATGGACCCAGGGCGGCGTCTGCGGCATCCAGGAGGACGGCGAGATGAACGGCTATCCCGTGGTGCGCCTGTGGGTAGAGGGCGCGGATCACACCGCCATCCGCGGGTATATCCAAAGCCTGCTGGACGCGGGCTTCACCGCCTTCGACGGCCCGGGCGGCGACCGGTATTTCAAGGTGACCGGCGGCGTGTGCCGCTGCTTTGACCAGAGCGAGGCCTTCAGCAGCGGCGGAATGACCGTCGCCTTCTATGTGGCGGATCTGGATGCCCGTTATCGGGCCAGACAGCAGACGCCCGCCGCGAAAAAGCGTCCGCGGTGGTACCGCTGGGCCGGGCCGGTGGCGGCGGTGCTGGCCGTCGCCATCCTTATCGGTGTGTTCACCGGACGTGGCGGGGTCAGCGCGGCCTATGCCATTGCGGAGGCGGACTATCCGAAGGAGAAGACCGCCCGCTTCGTCACGGGCGATTACGCCGG
>JAFZPW010000057.1 GCA_017552495.1 Clostridia bacterium
CTGGATTCCGGAAAAATTACGGCGGAGGGCGAGATTTTCCGCGTGGAATTCAAAAAACTCAACGGCCGCGGCAAGACCGTGGTAAGTTTTGAATTTTCCGACGGTACAGGATCGATTCGCGCCTCCAAGGTGCTTGCCGACGAGGAGGCCGAGGCGCTGGAGCCACACATCAAACAGGGGGCTTATGTCGTTGTGCAGGGTCTGGCCCATTATGATACCTATTTGCAGGATCTTTCCCTCAATTTCAGCGCCATTATCAAAGGGAAAAAGCCTGTTCGGCAGGATAAGGCGGAGGAAAAGCGGGTGGAGTTGCATTTGCATACCGCTATGTCCAGCATGGACGGTCTGTGCGATCCCGCCAAGGCTCTGAAACTGGCGGCCTCTATGGGGCATAAGGCCATGGCTGTCACCGACCACGGCGTGGTGCAGGCTTTTCCCGACGCCATGAAGGCGCAGGCCGCTTTAAAGAAAGCAGGAAAAGAGATCAAGGTTCTTTATGGCGTCGAGGCCTATTGCGTGGATGATCTGGGACGCAGCAATGCGGTAAAAGGGGAGAGCGACGCCTGTTTGACCGACGAGATCGTGGTTTTTGATACCGAAACCACGGGGCTGAGCGCCGTCAATTGTGAAATCATCGAGATCGCCGCCTTTCTGGTATCCGGCGGCGAGATTCGGGATTCCTTCCATTGTTACATCAAACCCACGCAGCCAATCCCTGCACGCATCACTGAATTGACGGGCATCTCCAACGAGACCGTTCGGGATGCCCGCTCCCTTCAAGAGGAATTGCCGCGCTTTCTGGAATTTTGCGGAAAGCGGTCTCTGTGCGCCCACAATGCCGCCTTTGATATGGGGTTTTTGACGACGGCCTGTGAAAAACTGGGGCTGAGCTGTCCCGCCTGCTCCATCGACACGGTGACCATCGCCCGTGCCTTGCTGCCCAATCTCGGCAAGCACAAGCTGAACAACATCGCGGACGCCATGGGTCTGCGGTTTCAGCACCACCGCGCCGATGATGACGCCCGCGTTTTGGCGGAAATTTTCCTCCGATTTATCCCCATGCTGCGGGATAAATGCGGCGTGACGAAGATCAGCGAAATCAACGCTGCCCTTGCCGCCCTTTCAGCGGGGACTGGCGCGGATAAAAAACTGAAAAGCTGGCATCTGATTATCCTGGTGAAAAACCGGCCCGGGCTGATCGCCCTTTATGAACTGATTTCCAATGCGCATTTGAAGCATTTTAACCGCCGCCCCATCATCCCCATGTCCGAACTCAGCGCCATGCGGGAAAACCTGATTTTGGGCTCGGCCTGCGTGGCGGGCGAGTTATTTGCCGCCATCGTCGACGGACGTCCCTGGGGCGAACTGATGGAACTGGCCTCCTTTTACGATTATCTGGAGATCCCGCCGTTGGACAACAATCGCTTTCTCATCGACCGGGAGATGGCAAAGGATGAGGAGCAGCTTCGAGAGTTCAACCGCACCGTGCTCCGGCTGGGCGACGCGCTGCACAAGCCGGTCTGCGCCACCGGCGACGTGCATTTTTTAGAGCCGGAGGACAGCGTCTATCGGGAGATTTTGCAGGCCGGGATGGGCTTCAAGGACGCCGAAGAGCGGGCGCCGCTCTATTTCCGCACCACCGACGAGATGCTGCGGGAGTTTTCTTATCTGGGGGCAAAGCGCGCGTATGAGGTGGTGGTGGAGAATCCCAACGCCATTGCCGACCAGATCGAGGACATCGAGCCGGTGCTTTCGGGCAGTTATCCTCCCTCCATCGCACACAGCGCCGAGGACTTGCAGGAGATGTGCTGGAGAAAAGCCAAGGAGTTTTACGAGGAAGACGGTAGAATGCCAGACATCATCACCGACCGGATCAATGCCGAATTGATCCCCATCGTGAACAACGGCTTCGACGTGATGTATATGATCGCACAAAAGTTGGTGGCCAAGTCCAACGAACTGGGCTATATCGTAGGCTCCCGAGGCTCGGTGGGCTCCTCTTTCGTGGCCTATCTCAGCGGCATCACCGAGGTCAACGCTTTGCAGCCGCATTACCGCTGCCCCAAATGCCGCCATTCCATCTGGGACAACGATCCCATTTATCAAACCGGGGTGGATATGCCGGACAAGGCTTGCCCCAAGTGCGGCACAAAGATGGTCAAAGACGGGTTCAATATTCCCTTTGCCACCTTTTTGGGCTTCAACGCCGATAAGACGCCTGATATCGACTTGAACTTTTCCGGCGAATGCCAGGGGCAGATCCACCGCTACACGGTGGAACTTTTCGGCACCGATAAAGTATTCAAGGCCGGAACCATCGGCACGATCCAGGAAAAGACTGCCTATGGTTTTGTTCGCAAGTATCTGGAGGAGCGGGGCAGGACGGTGAGCAACGCGGAGATCAACCATCTGGTGTCGGGCTGCACCGGCGTTAAGCGCACCACCGGCCAGCACCCCGGCGGCTTGATTATTGTGCCAAACGACCGCTCGATCTATGAGTTCACCCCGGTGCAGCATCCGGCGGACGATCCCAATTCTGATATCATCACCACCCACTTTGATTTTCATTCCATCCACGATAACCTGCTTAAACTGGACGAGCTGGGTCACGATGTGCCTACCATCATCCGTCATCTGCAAACCCTTACGGGGGTCGATCCCCGGGATGTGCCGCTGGACGATCCGGAAACCATGCGGGCCTTTACCGATATTTCTCCGCTGGGCATAGAGACCGACGACATTCTGGAGCAGCCCGGCTCGGCAGGCGTGCCGGAGTTTGGCACGAAGAACGCCCGGGGCATGCTGATGGAAACCAAACCAACCACACTGGAGGGCCTGATCCGCATTTCCGGTTTGTCTCACGGCACCAATGTCTGGCGAAACAATGCGCAGGATGTGATTAACGCAGGGCTCGCCACGATCAACGAGGTTATTTCGGTGCGTGACGACATTACCACCAAGCTCATCGCCATGGGAATGGACAAAAAACTGTCCTTTACCATTTCCGAGGCTGTACGAAAGGGCAAGGGCCTCAAGCCGGAATGGGAGGAGGAGATGAAGGCGCACGGTCTGCCCGATTGGTACATTGATTCCTGCAATAAGATCGAATATATGTTTCCCCGCGGACACGCGGTGGCCTATACCATGATGTCTTTCCGCATCGCGTGGTACAAGGTGCATCATCCGCTGGCCTATTACAATGTTTATTTCGGCAATCGGCTGGATTCCTTTGATTGCGTCACTGTTTTGCAGGGGGACGAGGCGGTATGCCGCAAATATCGGGAATATAAGAGCAATCCCAAACGCACCGCCGTGGAGGACGATGTGATGATTACGCTGGAGATCGTCCATGAGTTTTACAAGCGGGGATTCCGCTTTTTACCCATGGACATCTACAAATCCGATCCCAAGCGGTTTGTGATCGAGGACAATGCGTTGCGCCCGCCCTTTATGGCACTCAGCGGCGTGGGCGAGGCGGCGGCGGTATCCATCGCGAAAGAACGGGAAAAGGAACCGTTTTTGTCTCAGGAGGATATTGCCGTTCGTTGCGGCAAGGCGTCCAACGCCGTGGTGCAGTCGTTGAAGGAGGTCGGTGCGCTGAACGATCTGCCAGAAAGCAATCAGCTCGATCTGTTCGGTACGTTTTAATGGAGCGACAGACTGGCTTGAAATCCGATAAGTCTGTTTGGAATTTGTGTCTCGAGGGAGGCTGCGATATGGCAATCCGCTTTCATAAAATCAATACTTAGGATAACGGCTGTAAACGGTTTTCTTACCATAGCAGCAGCCCTTGTAGTATGCTGCGCGCTGCCGGATAATATCGCGGTTCATATGGATGCACGCGGCAATGTGGATCGCTGGAGCGGAAAATGGGAACTGTTTGTTCCCGTGGCGCTGACCGCTGCTTGCCAATGGCTTTTTTATGCCTTCTGGCGATTGTTCTATGCGATGCCGAAGGAAAAAGCAGACGCCGGGATGAACCTCCTTTTGTGGTCTTGCACAACGATTTGTGCGATTTTTTCAACGATATCAACCGTTTCAACCGTCGCCATCTATACGCTTACTTTAATATGATGCGCAACCCAAAACGACGGTTGCTTTTATTGCCTTTGCAATTCATTTTTTATGCTCCGCTGTTCCGCTGTTAACGGGGAAAAAACACAAGGAAGGATAGCGCTGTTGCTGCTTTTGTTATGATTCAGGAGGAAACGCCATGCTTACCATTTTGACCGGCGGCCCGGAGAGCCGACGGATGCCTGCGTTGCTGGACAAGCTGGATCAGCTCGCGAAAGCGGGTCGTCCCGGCTTGCTTCTGGTGCCCGAAAGCGCCTCCCATCAAGCTGAACGGGCTTTGCTTACGCGCTGTGGCAACCGGGCGGGAGCGTTTGTCGCAGTGACCACCTTTCATAAACTCACAGACGATGTGCTGGAGGTCTGCGGTCTGCGCCCCGATACGCTGGACGCGGGCGGTCGCATTTTGACCATGCATCGCGCCCTTGCGGATTGCGCGCCGCTTTTGCGGTATTATCACGGCGCCGGGCGGCCGCAGCTCACCGAAAAACTGGTGGGGCTGGCAGATGAGCTGCAAAGTTGTTCCATCGCGCCGGAACGGCTCATGGAGGCGGCGGGGGAGGCTCCCAAGCTGCGGGATCTGGCGCTGATTTATGCCCGCTATTGCGGCCTGTGCCGGGAGGGTGCGCTCGATCCTTCGGCGCGGATCGACCTTGCCCGGAAGCATCTGCGGGAAAGCGGACTGATGCGTGGCGTGACGCTTTTGGCGGACGGTTTCGAAGGCTTTACCGCGCAGAACAGCGCCATGCTGGAGGAAATCCTTCTTTGCGCGGACAATGTGATTGTAACGCTGCTTTTTGGGCAAGATAAAGAACTTTACACCGAGCAGAGAAGAACGCTTGAACGCCTTCGCCGCATGGCAGATCGACATGGAATTCCCATTTGTGAGACTGCGCTTCCCGATGAAGAGCCCGGGGAAAAATCCGCCGGTTTGTTTGGCCTTGCAGAAGAAATTTTTGACTTTTCCACTGAGAAAAAAGGTGAGAGCGGCGGCCTTGGGGTCTATGAGATGTCCGACGGAGCGGGCGAATGTGAGCTTGCGGCGGCGCAGGTGCGGCAGCTTGCGCTGAAGGGCGTGCGTCTGCGGGAGATCGCCGTGGTCTGCGGCGATTTGGAACGCTACGGGCCGCTGTTGTCCGCCGCGTTCCAAAAGTATGAGATGCCGCTGTTTCTCAGCGAAAAAACCGATCTGCTGCAAAAACCCGCTATTGCTGCCGCTTTGGGCGCATTGGAAGCGTTGGAAGATGGCTTGACCTATCCTGCTGTGATCGATTGGCTCCGCTGCGGTCTTTGCGGACTTTCGCGGGACGAGATCGACCGGCTGGAAAACTACTGTGCTCTCTGGCGCGTCAAGGGCGGCGCGTGGTTTGCCTCCTTTGAAAGTCCAACCTGCGGCTATGACAATCCTGCCGCCGACGAGCCGCAACGGCTGGCGGATATCGAGGCGCTGCGAGTGAAAACAGCGAAATTGCTGCTTCCGCTGCGGGAAGAACTCCGCAAATGCGCCACCGGCAGCGATTATGCGGCCGCGCTGATCCGCCATCTGGACCGGATCGGGCTGGAAGAAGGCTTACAGGAGCGCTGTAAAGCGCTCAACCTTTCCGGCTGGGAGCGGGAAAGCGCCGAAACGGCACAGCTTTATCAAATCCTGCAAACGGCGTTAGAGCAGTTTTCTGCCGCCATGCAAGGCGTTTCCATGGATCGGAGGGAATTTTTCCGCTTGCTCAAGCTCATGCTTCGGCAGTATGACATTTCCACCATCCCGCCCACGCTGGACAGCGTGCTGGCCGTCGGTTTTGAGCGGTTTTCCGCCGAACGGGTGCGGCATGTGTTGGTGGTAGGCTGTGTGGAGGGGGCTTTCCCGCCCGACAAGGCGGAAACGGGCCTCCTTTCGGAAAAAGAGCGGGTTTATTTGGAAAGCTGCGGTGTGGAACTGACGCAGAACGCGCTGGAGCGCGCCTATCAGCAGCAGTGCGCCCTTTGCCGTGCTTTGGCCGCCGCCACAGAGTCGCTGACCTTTACCGTGCCGCGCCGGGCGCCCGATGGGCAGCCCTGCTCTCCGGCTTATTTGCTCAAGCGCCTGTGCGAACTGCGTGGCCTGCCGGTGCGGGAGGGAGAAACCCTGCTGGCGCGTCTGCGGCTTACGGCCCCAAAACCGCTGTATCAAGAGGCCTGTGCCGCCGCCGGAGATCCGGATACTGCCGCCGCCCGGGCAGCACTGGACTATGTGATGTCTTTTCCCGCACAAAAAGAAAAAATGGAGAGTCTGCGCCGATATGCCGCGTCGCCTCGCGGCCCCATCGCTTCACCTGAACTGGTAAAAAAACTGTATCACGGGCATTTGAACATGACGGCTTCGCGGCTTGATCTGATCGCCTCTTGCCGGTTTTCCTATTTTATGCAATATGGCCTTGCAGCAAAGCCGCGGAAGCCCGCCGAGTTCGGTTCGCCCCAGATCGGCACCTTTGTCCATTATGTGGTGGAAAACGCCGTGCGCGAACTGTGTGAAGACGAAACGCGCATTCCCCGGGCTGTTGCTGCAAACTGTGTGAGCCGGTATCTGGAGCAGGAACTGCCGCCCATGCGGCGCACGGCGCGGTTTCTGGCGGTATTTGAGCGGGCGGGGAAAATGGCCTGCGACATCGTGGAAAACGTCTGGGAGGAGATCCTTGCCGGAGATTTTCGCCCCGTGTGCTTTGAACTGGATTTCAGCCGCGACGGCGATCTGCCGCCGCTGGAAATGCAGGAAAGCGGCGTGAAACTGTCGGTAAAGGGAAAGATCGACCGGGTAGACGGCTATCTGCGCGGCGATACGCTGTATTATAAAGTGGTGGATTATAAAACGGGAAGCAAGGAATTCCGGCTTTCCGACATTTTGTACGGCCACAATCTTCAGATGTTTTTATATCTGCTGATGCTGCAAAAGGGCGACCGGGCGCAGGTGCGGAAGCAACTCCACGCAGGAGCGGCGGAAGCGATCGAACCCTGCGGCGCGCTGTATATCCCTGCGAAAAATCCCGCTGTTTCAGCGGAAGCCGGCGATACGCCGGAGAAACTTCGTCAGGCCCGGGAAGCGGAACGCAGGCGGATCGGCCTTGTGCTGGACGACGATGAGCTGATCGAAGCCATGGAGCGGGGCGGGACGTATCGCTTTTTGCCCATAAAACGCAAAAACGACGGGTCTTTTACGAAGGCGTCGAAGGTTGCCTCGCCCGAGCAAATAAAACTGCTTCTTTTCAAAACGGAAGCGATGTTGCGTAAGATCGCGCTGGATATCAGCAGCGGGGAAATCGAAGCGGAACCCATCCGAACGGGGGACGCAGGGGAGGAAAAAGGCGCCGTCTGCCGTTACTGTGCGTTTCAGGATGCCTGCCAGTTTGACCCTTCCATGAAAAAAGATCACTATCGTGTACCGATTTCCTGCTCCAACGAGCGGGTGTTTGAAATTCTTGCGGAAGAGGCGAAAGGGGAGAACGCCCAATGAGCGGCAAACCGTTGACCGCGCAGCAGGCGATGGCCGTTGCGTGCCGCGACAGCAGCTTGATCGTTTCGGCGGCTGCCGGTTCTGGCAAAACCTTTGTTTTAGCACGGCGGGTGAGCGGGTTGCTCACAGACCCCGTGGATCCCTGCGACATCGACCGTCTGCTGGTGGTCACTTTTACCAGCGCCGCCGCCAGCGAGATGCGGCAGCGCATCGGCGGCGCGTTGAAGGAACGCCTGTTTCAAACGCCAAACAACACCCATTTGCGGCGGCAGCTTGCCCTGCTGGGCAGCAGCCGCATCCAGACGGTGCACGGCTTCTGCCAAAGGCTCATTCGCGAGCATTTTTCCCGCTGCGGCGTCGATCCCGATTTCCGGCTGATGGACGAGGCGCAATGCACCCTTTTGCAGCAGGCGGCGCTGGAGACGGTGATCGAGCGGGCCTATGAAACCGGCGGCGATTTTTCCCGGCTTTGCGATCTGGTCTGCGGAGACCGCAGCGACCGGGATCTCTGCGACGCCGTGCTGGATATTTATCGAAAAATGCGAAGCCATCCGCATCCCGAGCAACTTTTGGATTTGCTGCCGGGCTTGTGTGCCGCAGGGATCGACGGCAGCGCCAGCGGCCGGGAGATGCTGCGCGAAGCAAGGGAACTTGCGGAATATGCCCGGTCAGTGGCGCTTTCTCTGCGAGAGCAGGCGGCCTCCGCCGCAGAGGTGGAGCAGAGCTATGGCCCTGCGCTGGAGGATGATCTGCGGTTTTCCGAAGCGCTTCTGAAAACCATCGACCAGGGATGGGAAAGCGCGGAACAATGCGTGTCTTCTCACAGCAAAAAGAGCCTGAAAGCCGTCAGAAACTATGAGGACAAGGCTTTTTTGGATCGGATCAAGTCCTTGCGGGATAAGTTGTTTTACAAGATTATCGACCGTTTGCGGCAGGATTATTTTTCCCTGTCGCCGGAAGAAATTGCCGCCGAAAGAGAGCAGCAGGTTCCCGCCGTGCGGGCGCTCTGCCGCCTGATTGCCGATTTCACGGCGGAATACGACGGGCAAAAGCGGCGTCTTGGGATTTTGGATTTCAGCGATTTGGAGCATTTCGCTCTGCGGCTGCTGGTCAATGGCGACGGCACGCCCACGGATATCGCGCAGGAACTGCGGGAACAATTTCGGGAGATCATTGTGGACGAATATCAGGACACAAACGAGATTCAGGAGGAAATCTTCCGTGCGTTGCGGCGCAAGGGCGACAGCGCCTTTTTTGTGGGCGATGTCAAGCAAAGCATTTACCGCTTCCGGCTGTCAGATCCCGGTATTTTTCTGGAGCGATGCCGCGTATCCCTGCCTTATGACGGGAAAAATGGCGGTGACCGCCGACTGGCTCTCAACTGCAATTTCCGTTCCCGTCCCGAGGTGCTGGAACTTTGCAACTATGTATTTTCCCGCCTGATGACCCGGCGACTCGGCGAGGTGGACTATGATGCGGAACAGCGTCTCAATCCTCACCGGGGGCAGGAGGGGTATGCGATTCCTTCTGAAATTTTGCTGCTGGATTGTGCTGGCGGAGAGGGGGATGGAGAAACATCCGATGGATGTGCGGAAGCAGAGGAAGCGGCGGAATCCCGGATCCGGCAGGAGGCTCGCCTCACGGCGCTGCGGATCGAACGTCTGCTGCGGGAAGAGCGCGTCCCGACGGACGACGGCGGAGTGCGTCCCGCCCGTCCGGAGGATGTGGCAATTTTGCTCAGTTCTTTTCAGGACAAGGCAAAGTTTTTCCGGCAGGCGCTTTTGGAGCGGGGAATTCCCTGCGGCGGGGGTGACGCGGCCTTTTTTGGAACGGTGGAGGTATCGTCCGTGCTGTCGCTGCTTCGTCTGCTGCAAAATCGGCGGCAGGATATCCCGCTGGTAGCGGTGTTGCGCTCGCCGTTTTATCTCTTTTCCGCCGATGATCTGACTCGGCTGCGCCTGCAAAAACGCGACTGCGACCTGATCGAATGCGTCGTTGCCGCGGCGGAAGCCGGCGATGCCCGCAGCGCCGCTGTCATCGCCGATCTGGATCGCTGGGATCAGGCTGCATTGGAGATGCCTTTGTCCAGGCTGGTGCGGATGATTTATGATGAAACAGGGGCCGATGGCCTGTTTGCCGCACTGGACAACGGACGGGCGCGGGTACACAATCTCCGGCGCATCGAAGCGCTGGCTCGTGGCTTTGACGGCAGCGTTACCGGCGGCCTTAGCGCGTTTCTCCGTTGGATCGACCAGCTCCTGGCCGAAGGAAAGGATCTGGAGGAGCGTTCCGGCGACAGCGGAGGCGTGCAGCTCATGACGATTCACGGGTCAAAAGGACTGGAGTTTCCCTTTGTCATTCTGGCCGATCTGAGCAAGCCCTTTAACGAAGAGGATCAAAGGAAGAAAATTTTGTTTCATCAGCACATGGGCGTCGGGCTCAAATGCCGTCAGCGGGAAACCAACGCGGTTTACCGGTCCTGGCAATACAACGCCATCCGGCTGCGCATCCGCGGCGAATCCCGCTCAGAGGAACTGCGAAAACTCTATGTGGCCATGACCCGCGCACGGGAAAAACTGATTTTGATTTTGGCAGACAAAAATCTTGGAAATGCGGCGGCAAGGATCGCGGACGAAACCGGCGGCGCGCCCTCTTCCGTTTGGCTGTCGATGCAGACCAGTTTTACAAAATGGCTGCTGGCGGCGCTGCTGACGCATCCCGCCGCAGGAGAATTGCGGCAGCTCTGCGGCACGAATCTCCCTGTTGGAGACGATGGAACGGGGGAACATCTTCTTGTCCGCCTGATTTCGCCCGAAGCGCTTTTCACTGAGGCGGCAACCGAACAGACGGCGGACGCAGCGAGCGAGGAAACGAAGAAGGATGCCCTTTTCGACTTTGCCGCTGAGTTGGCAAAAAGCAGGGAAGTTTATGCGCATCTGGCGGCCACACGCCTGCCCTCCAAGCTCACGCCCACCGGCCTGCGCAGGCTGATCCCCGAGGCGGGAGAAATTTTCGGACACCCCGAAAAGCCCGCCGTGCGGGAATATCGGGAACTGGCGATTCGTCGCGCCGATCCTGAGGCCGCCAAACGAGGGACGGTCATGCATACCCTTCTGCGCTATGTCGATTTGAACGACTGTGCCGACATAGAAGCTGTAAAACGGCAGGCTGCGGCGTTGACGGAAAGCGGCCGCCTGACGGCCGAAGAGAAGATTCTTGTCGCGCCGGAGGCGATCGTTGCCTTTGCCGCATCTCCGCTGGCACGGAGGGTGCGGGAGGCTAAGCGGGTTTTACGGGAATATGAGTTCGGCGTTTTGCTGGACACCGCCGATTTGCTGCAAAACGGCCCCGCAGGGGAAGCGATCCTGCTTAATGGAGCCATTGACCTGCTCCTTTTTGAAAAGGGCGGATTGACCGTCGTGGACTTTAAGACCGACCGGGTGGCGCCCGGAAACGAAAAGGAAAAGGCGGAGGAACACCGCTTGCAGTTGGAACTTTACGCCCGGGCGGCGGAGCAGGTGTTCGGCTTGCCGGTTCAGGAAAAATGGGTTTGGTTTTTGCGACAGGGGATGGGCGTTTCTTTGTAAGCGGGGCGCGACCGGATGAAAGCGGGCAGCGGCGGGTTCGCCGGGGGGTCTTGCGGGCGAAATACATAAAGTTTCCCGCTTTAGCAGAGAAAATTTTGTAAAAGATTTCCTGACCAGCCGCATTGACATTTTATGCGATGTAGTGTATGATATTTCCAAATCTTGTGGAAAGGAGAGCCCTGCTATGCAAAATCGCGCCGCTATGATGATGGAGATGGTTCCGTGCATGATGTCTATGATGCTCATGTGCATGAATTGGCGCGCATGTTATTCCGGCAGGCTCTCCACCATCGCCGCCTGACAGGGCGGATCGAAGCAACGGATCGCGGGAGGCTCGTCGGAGCCGCCCGCTTTTTCGTTTTTCAGGAAAGGGAGTTTTGTATGAGAACTCTGTTGCCCGCGCTTATCCGCGCCAATATGCACCGGGAACGAATGCGACAGCCGATCGCCGCTGAAATCCGCGGAATCAGGATGGATTCTGATGTACGGTCAAGTTTATTATGGAAAGGATGCTTTTTTATGAAACCGTTTTTGAAATTTTTGACGCTGATTCTTGCTTTGATCCTTGTGCTGGCGCTGGCGGGATGCGGAGGAAAGTCCGCGGGAATCACCATCGCCGTTCCCAATGATACGACCAACGAGGCTCGCGCGCTCCGACTGCTGGAGGCGCAAGGGTTCCTTAAATTAAAAGATGGCGCAGGCATCACAGCCACGATACTGGATATCGTGGAAAACCCCAAAAACATCCGGTTTGAAGAGGTGGAGGCCGCCCAGCTTCCGAATGTACGCAAGGATGTGGATTTTGCCGTTATCAATTCCAATTACGCCCTGGAGGGAAAACTCAATCCCGCGAGGGATGCGCTGGCAGTGGAGGGATCTTATTCCGCTTACGGGAATATTCTGGCGGTGAAAGCCGGGCGTGAGACCGATCCTGTCATCCGTGCGCTGCTGGCTGCGCTGCAAAGCAAGCAGACGGCCGACTATATCACCGCTTCTTATGACGGCGCGGTGATTTCCGTGGTGGACGCGCTTACCGACGGATATGATCCTTTGGTGGACTATGCCGCGCTCAGTGGGCAAACCGTTTCGGTGGCCGCGACGCCGACTCCGCATGCAGAGATCCTCAACGGCGTGGTGAAGGAGATTTTGGCGGCGCGGGGGATCACGCTTCAGGTGCTGGAGTTTACCGACTATGTTCAGCCGAACAACGTGGTGGACAGCGGCGAGGTGGATGCCAACTATTTTCAGCATGTTCCGTATCTGGACGATTTCAACGCCGAAAACGGCACGCAGGTGGTGAGCGTGGGTGCGATCCACGTGGAGCCGATGGGTCTTTACGGCGGGAAACAGAGCAGCCTGGATCCGCTGAAATAATGTGTGCCGCTTGAGGTTCTTTCTGCGTATCCGTCTGCGGGATGTTCTCGTTCCGCAGACGGAAGACAGAGGAGGAGTTTTATGATCGAACTGAAGAATCTGAGCAAAACCTTTCGCGTCAACGGCGGTACGATAGAAGCGCTCCGAGCAGTGAATCTGACCATCCCCGACGGGGATATTTTCGGCATCATTGGCATGAGCGGCGCGGGAAAGAGCACGCTGGTGCGGTGCATCAACCTGCTGGAGCGTCCCACCAGTGGCAGCGTGACGCTGGACGGCGTGGCGCTGGAAATGCTTTCAGACAAGGAACTTCGGGCCGTGCGCCGCAAAATGACCATGATTTTTCAGGGGTTTCATCTGCTGATGCAGCGTACCTGCCTGAAAAACGTTTGCCTTCCGCTTCGACTGGCCGGTGTGAAAAAGACAGTGGCTGAAAAACGGGGGCTGGAGTTTTTGGAGTTGGTTGGTTTGCGGGACAAAGCCAACGCATATCCGGCGCAACTTTCCGGCGGACAGCGGCAGCGAGTGGCCATTGCACGGGCGCTGGCCACCGAACCGAAGGTGCTTTTGTGTGACGAGGCAACCTCAGCCCTTGATCCTACCACGACGGCCTCGATCCTGGAACTGATTCGGGATGTCAACCGGAGGCTTGGAATCACCGTGGTGATGATTACCCATCAAATGAGCGTGGTGGAAAGCGTTTGCCGGCATGTGGCCATTTTAGATCAGGGCAGGGTGGCAGAACAGGGAGAGGTGGGGGAGGTCTTTTCCCGTCCCCGGTCAGAGGCCGCGCGAAGACTGGTCTTTCCCGAGGGGAGCGCCGACGCGCCGGTGGCCGCCCGGGAAGGCGAGCGATTTATCCGGGTGGTATTCAACGGCGCCCGCGCCACCGGGACGCCGCTGATCGCGCGCATGGCTGTCCGGGAGGGCATTGAGGCCAATATTGCTTATGCTTCGACCCGCAGCATCGGTGAACGGATGTTTGGCGCCATGCTGCTGGGGATAGAGGGCGGACAGCCTGTTGTAGACCGAGCCATCGCTTTTTTGACGCAAATGCCAGACGTTTTGGCACAGGAGGTGAACGTTCATGCTTCGTGAATGGCTTGCGTCCGACGCTGCGGGAGAGGCGGTGGAGATCCTGCGGACGCAGTTTCCGCTGGCGCTTTGGGAAACCGTTTATGTGACCTTGCTGGCAACTGTTTTTGCCGCGGCCATCGGCCTGCCGCTGGGCGTTTTACTGGTGACCGGGGAAAAGAACGGCGTGCTGCCCCTTCCTTCGTGGCTGATGAAGATGATAAACACACTGATCAACCTGTTAAGATCGGTTCCGTTTCTGATCCTGATGATTCTTGTTTTCCCGCTCACCCGGCTGATCGTGGGAACGGTGGTGGGAACAACGGCGTCTGTCGTACCGCTGGTTATCGCGGCGTTTCCTTTTGTGGCTCGGCTGGCGGAGGGCAGTCTGCGGGAGGTTGATCCCAATGTCATTGAGATGGCGCAGAGTATGGGCGCATCCCCCTTTGCCATTATCACCCGGGTAATGATTCCCGAAAGCGTCCCGTCGTTGATCTCCAATTTCACCATCGCCGTAACCACCGTTTTGGGCTATTCTGCCATGAGCGGCATTATCGGCGGCGGCGGACTGGGGAAGATTGCCATAAACTATGGCTATTACCGTTATAAATATCTGGTTATGTTTTTTGCAGTGCTCCTGCTGATCCTGCTGGTACAGCTCTTTCAAACTGTTGGGACCCGGCTGGCGGCCAGGGCAGACAAGCGATTGAAACATCAAAAAGAATAAAGAAAAGCGCCGACCCGTCGGCGCTTTTTTGTATGTAGTTTGATGTTTAGGATGAAAAATAACAAAATAGACGGGTTTCAGGCGCCAAGATAAGCCTTTTTGATGGCGTCAGAAGCCAAAAGATCGCTCCGTGTGCCGGAGGCGACGATCCTTCCGTTTTCCAATACATAACCCCGGTCAGCCACCGAGAGTGCCGCTTGAGAGTTTTGTTCCACCAGGAGAATAGTCGTACCGCCTTGATGGAGCTCCCGGATGATGTCAAAAATCTGTTCTACCAGCAGTGGCGCAAGACCCATGGAGGGCTCGTCCAGCATGAGGAGCGTTGGACGGGACATGAGCGCCCGCCCCATGGCAAGCATCTGCTGCTCGCCGCCGGAGAGCGTTCCGGCAACCTGATTACGGCGTTCCTCCAGACGGGGAAAACGCTGGAATATCTCCTGCATGGCGGCGGAAAGCGATGCGCGCGGCTGCGTGTACGCCCCCATCTCCAGATTTTCTTCTACCGTCATGCGGAGAAAGATCCGTCTGCCCTCGGGAACCTGTGCAATTCCGCCTGCCACCACGGAATGCGCGGGAACGCCTTTTAATTCTTTTCCATGAAAGACGATCCTGCCGCTTTTTGCGTGGAGCAGGCCGGAGATCGTTTTCAAAACGGTGGATTTTCCGGCGCCGTTGGCGCCGATCAGGGTCACAATTTCTCTCGCTTCCACATGAAAAGAAACGTCTTGAACGGCGTGAATGGCCCCGTAAAACACATTTATATGATCTGCCTGCAACAACGCCATATTACTTCTCCTTTCTTTGCCTGCCCAGATACGCTTCGATTACCAGCGGGTCGTTTTGAATATCGGCGGGAGTTCCTTTTGCGATGATCTGTCCAAAATTCAGAACGCAAATTCCCTCGCAGATCCCCATTACCAGATTCATATCATGCTCAATGAGCAGGATGGCAATGCCGAAAAGATCCCGGATTTTGACAATGTTTTGCATTAACTCGGCTGTTTCAGAAGGATTCATTCCCGCCGCCGGCTCGTCAAGCAAAAGCAAACTGGGATTGGTGGCCAGCGCCCGGACAATCTCCAGACGCCGCTGTGCCCCGTAAGGCAGGGAACCTGCCTTGCGCCGGCCCATATCCTGCATATCGAAAATAGACAGCAGTTCCCGCGCCCGTTGGCGGGCGATGCGTTCCCCGCGCCAGAAGCGCGGCAGACGGAGAAACGCCTCCGGGACGGTATAGTCCATTTCATGATGCAGGCCGATCAGGACATTGTCTTCTACCGTCAGTTCCTGAAACAAACGAATATTTTGAAAGGTACGTGCCACGCCTGCCCGATTGACCTGTGCGGTGGTCATGGGGAGAATATCGACCCCATTGAGAAGAATGGAGCCGCGGGTGGGCTGATAGACCTTGGTGAGCAGATTGAACACTGTGGTCTTGCCCGCGCCGTTTGGGCCGATAAGACCGGTAATTTCTGTTCGGCCGATGGCAAGATTAAAGTTGTCCACTGCCGTTAATCCACCGAAGCGGATGCCAAGATGGGAACATTCCAGAATCGGGGTTTTGTCGCTGTCCCGCTCGGTGAGCAGATTGACGCTGTTCATGGGGATCAGTTTATGCTTACTTCGCAGATCGTTCATTTGTGCCCGCTCCTTTCTGTTGCGGAACGGGGCGGAGCAGGGCGTTCAAGCCCTGTTCCAGCACCCGGGACATGGAAAAATCGTACCCGCCCAAAAGTCCCCTGGGTCGGAAAATCATCATAAGCACCAGTATCAGGGAATAAGCCACCATCCGGTAGTCGGCGACCGAACGCAAAAGTTCGGGCAGAACGGTAAGCACGCCGGCGGAAAGAATCGACCCGGTCATCGAGCCCATTCCGCCCAGTACAACCATTCCAAGAATCTCAATGGATTTCATGAACTTAAAGGTGGATGGATAGAGCGAGCCCAGATAGCCCGCGTAAAGGCATCCGGCCACACCGGCCAGCATGGCGGAAAACACGAAGGCCAGCGTTTTGTAATACGTGACCCGGATGCCCACGCTTTCGGCAGCGATTTCGCTCTCCCGGATCGAAAGGATGGCCCGGCCATGGCGGGATTTCATCAGCATATGGATCAGTCCGCAGCAGAGGATCACACAGACGAATACCAGCGTAAAATCAGAAAATTTGGGAATGCGTTTCAATCCCGCCGCTCCGTAAGTGAGCTTAAAGCCCAAAACCGAGTCGATATTGGTCAGCACAACCCGGATGATCTCGCCAAAGCCCAAGGTGATGATGGCCAGATAATCGCCCTTGAGCCGCAGAGCGGGTATCCCGATGACCAGTCCAAAGACGCCCGCCGTCAGCGCGGAAAAAAGCAGCGCCGCCAGAACATAAGGAAGGGCGGCTGCCATCTTGTCCGCGGCAATCAACCCGGCGGCAGGCGTGCTCCGCATCCATATCCCGCCGGCATAGGCGCCCACCGCCATAAAACCCGCGTGTCCCAGCGGGAGCTGCCCCAGATATCCGGTGGCCACGTTGAGCGAAACGGCAAGGATCATGTTGATTCCCGCCATGATAATGATCCCGCTCCAATAATTGGTGATCGAGCCTGCGCGGATCAGTCCGAAGAACAAAAGCCAGAGCCCGCCGATCAACGTCAGATTCATGCAATAACGCATCGGCGTGGGAATACGGATGGGTGCGGTTTTTTTCTCAGATTGATGGTCCATATCGTACCCCTTTTACAACTTTTCAGGAATCTTCTTGCCTAAGATTCCGGCGGGTTTGACCAGCAGCACCACAATAAGTACGGCGAAAACCACGCCGTCCTTCCACTCGGAAAGCCCGCCTGCAGAAACGAGAGCCTCCAGCAGACCGATGGAAAATCCGCCCAGCATGGCGCCGGGGATCGAGCCGATCCCGCCCAGCACCGCCGCCACAAATGCTTTGAGTCCCAGCATGGAGCCCATGGTGGGGGAAGCCTGTGGATAAGCGCACAGATAGAGAACCGATCCGATGCCTGCGAGAGCGGAACCTACGGCAAAGGTAAAGGAGATCGTTTTATTTAAACTAATGCCCATGAGTTGAGCCGCGCCCATATCTTCCGAAACGGCGCGCATGGCTTTGCCCAGCTTGGTTTTTTTGACCATCAGCGTCAGGCCGACCATGGCGATCACCGACACGAGAATTGTGATTAACGCGGCATAACTGACGGTGGCGTTTCCCAGCGTCAGGACGCCTCGAACGAAGGGATCCATGCTCTTTGTGTCCGCGCCAAAAATCAATTGCGCGCCGTTTTCCAGCAGAAACGAGATCCCGATGGCGGTAATCAGCAACGAAAGCCTAGGTGCGCTCCGCAGCGGCGTATAAGCGATTTTTTCCACCAAAACGCCCAGCGCCGTGCTGATCAGGATGGCCAACGCCACCGAAACGACCGGGTGAAGATGGAAGGCTGTCATCGCATAAAACGCCGTATAAGCACCCACCATGATGAGATCGCCGTGGGCAAAGTTCAGCAGCAGAATGATGCCGTATACCATGCTGTAGCCCAAAGCCACCAGCGCGTAAACCGAACCCGCCTGAAGTCCGTTGACAATCTGAGAAAAGGCCAGAGACAGCCAATTCATGGATGATTCCCCCTTTGATTAATGAAAGAATTCCTGCGCGAAACGCTTTCGCCCGTTCCGCGCCGCCCAGCGGCGCATTTTTGTTTTACGGCAGAGTTGCCGTATCCATGCTGCGGATCAATACATTTCTTTGAAGGCTTCGTCGCCGCCGGTGAGCTCAATGATGGCAGCTTCTTTGATGGGATTGTTCTTTGCGTCAAAGGAATAAGCGCCGGTGATTCCCGCGACACCGCGCATGGAGGCGATTGCATCCCGCACAGCGTCCCGGTATTCCTTTGTGCCTGGCGTCAGTCCCGCCGCCTCGGCCTTTTCCAGTCCGTAGCAAATAATCATGGCCGCGTCATAAGCCAGTGGAGCAAACATATTGGGAACGGCATCCACATTCCAGGTTTTGCAGTAATCCTGTTCAAACTGCTTCACACTGTCGCTTCCCGGCGCATAGCCGGAGCAATATAACGTTCCTTCCAGATCCGCCGCAGAGGCATAATCCTTTACGGAACTGAAGCCGTCCGCCCCCAGAAAGATTGCCTTGCAGCCGGCGGCGCGGGCCGCCGTGATGGCCAGACCGGCTTCACCATAATAAATGGGTGCAAAAACCACGTCGGGATTTTTGACGGCGATGTTGGTCATGGCGGGTTTGAAGTCTACCTCACCGGCGGCGAA
>JAFZPW010000058.1 GCA_017552495.1 Clostridia bacterium
GGATAACTGGCCTTCAAGGAAAACCCTTGAATATCTGAAAGGTGAATTATTGGAAATCGCAGAATTGCCTGAAGATAACGACATGAGGGTCAACGATGGCGATACCGAAAAATGTATTTTTAGGTTTGATCTATAAATTCCCGTTTACCGGGATAACAGCGTTACGTTTGTGTGTTCTTACCTCGAAACATGTACGTTTGTACGCTCTTACACATCAAAGAAGCCTCTTTTATCTGCCATTGGACAGAAGAGACTTTTTGTTGTATGGCGGGTGCGGTCATGGTATAATCATTTCAACAAATAAGGGTTTGCAAACATCGTTTTGATATGGAGATTATGAAAAGATTATTGAAAGTCATCGGAATCATAAGTGTTATTTTTATTGCGTTTATCGGCATTCTATCTGTTTACAATCAGATTGCCATAAAGGCAGAAGCAGGCGGTATTGTACCGAATGGACAGATGATTGAACTGGGTGAATATTCTGTTCATGTTTATTCCGAAGGCGAAGCTGCCGCCGCCCCGACCTTGGTCTTTATGTCAGGCTCTGCTACGGTTGCGCCCGTTTACGATTTCAAATCGCTTTACAGTCTTTTGTCGGATGAGTATCGAGTTGCAGTGATCGAAAAAGCCGGATACGGGTATTCTGACATTGCGGAGGTGGACCGGGATATCGCGACGCTGGTGGAAGAAGACAGGAATGCGCTGAACAGCGCAGGATTAAATGGGCCGTATGTGCTTCTGCCCCATTCAATGTCGGGACTTGAAGCAATCTATTGGGCGCAGAATTACCCCAATGAGGTGTCGGGAATCATCGGAATTGACATGGCCGTTCCAGATGCCTACGCGGATGGCGCTTTTAATCGGCGAAAAACAAGGCTGATGATGACATTGGGCAGAATTTCTGTTGACCTGGGACTTCTTAGAATCCCTGGCCTTTATCCCCTCAATGAAGCTGCGTTAACCGACGAAGAAATCATTCAGCAGAAGTTGTTAATGTATCGCAATGCGGTTAATTCCGTTTACATCGCCGAGGGGGATGCGGTTTACGAAAATGCACAAATTGTAAAAGCTGGAGGCAGGCTTACGTGCCCCATTCTGATGTTCTGCTCTGACGGAACGGAAATCGGAGATTTCTGGGTTCCCGTACAGAAGGAATTTGCGGAGGAGAATCAGGCTGAAATTGTTTTCTTTGATTGTGGACACTATATTCATTATTACAAAAGCGAAGAGATGAAAGAACAAATCAAATTTTTTCTAAAACAACACGATGAGAAAGAACAAACCGTGATATCTTAATTGAAGGATCCATCGATTTTGGCGCCCGGATCACCCAACTGCACATTGCCTTGAAAGATATGGCGGAAACAGAGGATTGGCTTCCCCTTTTGGGAAAATCGGAGTGTTTGGGCGGAAATGCGGCGTCTTCCATATGGAACGACCGTCTGAAAATCAGGCATGGTCTAATTGCCTCCATCAATCCCGCAAAATCAACACATGAGGAGAACGCTAAATGAAAACTGTTACGATTTGCGGAAGCATGCGATTTGCGGAAGAAATGAAGAAGATAGCTCTTTCATTGGAAATAAAGCATAACTGGAATGTCCTTCAATGTGTATATAATGCGGAGAATCGAGAACTGACGCAAAATCAAATAAAGGCGCTGGAGAAAGCACATTTGAGAAAGATTGATTTGTCCGATGCAATTTACGTCGTTGATTTGGATGGATATATCGGATCTTCCGTTCGAAAAGAAATGGAATATGCCGAACGAAGCGGAAAAGAAATCATCTTGAACTCGGCTTTCTCCTTATAAATTCATTCCGGGGGTTCGAATCCATTTGTCAAAATCGCAAATCCCTTGTTTTGCGTTTGCGTCACTTGATTTCCGGCGTGATTGTTTGATTGGAAAGGGAGTGGAACACCATGGATATCCAAAGAATTGACACATATTCAGACAGCCGGTTTTCGCAAACGGTGCTGAACCAGCACGGGGCGTATTGGATCGCGGGCAACCCGTATGAAATCGAAATCGTCGGACGCGATACCGCCATCGTGCGGGGCGCGGATCCGGCTGCGTTTCGGGAGTTGATCGAGACCTTTCGCTTTCATGCGCCGCATATCACGCGCTACCTCGATCAGCGGGGAGAGCGGCTTGCGGAATACGACCGGGTCGAACTGCTGACGGTGGGGCTGGACGGGATCCAGCCATCCCAGTTTTTTGTTGATGAAGAAAAGCTGCGGGCGGTAAAAACGTTTGTGCACCATGCGGACGATATTGTGATCCAGGTGGTGCCATGGGAGGGCCGCTTTGTTTCGCTGGACGGACATACCCGCTTGTATCTGGCGGCGAAACGGGGCTATGACAGCGTTTGCGCGGTGGTTTCCGAAACAGATGATTATATATGGACTTTTGTGCGGGAAGCGCAAAAACGCGGAATCACATGCCCTCGACATATGAAACTGCTGTCTCACGAGCAATATGAGATACAGTGGAATCAATACTGCGATTCTGTCTTTGGAAGGTGATGCCTTTGCGCGAAAAATCCGGCCGATTGTCTGGTTTTTCTTCAAAAAGCGCTGTTTTTGCAGTGCTTTTTTCCACAGCAGTCCGTGCGCAAGAAGGCGGATTCGCAAATCGCTTCCGCCACCCAGATCGGGAGATCGAAAAACGCTCTGTTATTCTTTATATATTTTAAGAAAATAGATGCTGACAGACGATGTGATTTATAATAAAATGAGGGAAATAAAACAGACCCTCCGGGCGGAGTCCTAAAATCAAGAGAGAAGGCCAAACCATGAAAAATGTATTTGCAAACCGGAATTACCGTCTTGTTTTCTTTGGCATCCTTGTGTCCGAGGTGGGCGCGCTGCTTTACAATTTTGCGGTGAGTTTTTATATTTTGGAGATCAGCGGCAACAACGCGTTTTTGCAGGGGCTTTATCTGGCTGTCTGCGGCGCGATGGTGCTTGTGATGATGCCGATCGGCGGGGTGCTGGGCGATCGGTTCAACAAGGCGGGCATTATGGTCATCTGCGATTTCATCAAGGGCGGCATCATTCTTGCCGCCACCGTGCTGATGCTGGTGTTTCGTTCGTCTGCGGCGCATTTGATTTTTCTTTTTATCATCGGTTTTTTGGGAAACGCGGTCAGCGGCATTTTTTCGCCGGCAGCAGGCGCGCTGCTTCCACATATCGTAGAGGAAAAGCAGCTTCAGCAGGCCAATTCCTATTTTTCTATTCGAAGTTCTATTCAGGGAATCGCGGGCGTGGTTCTTGCGGGGGTATTCTATTCCGCGCTGGATATCTACACGCTGTTTTTTATCGTGGGCGCGTGTTATGTGGTTTCAGGCATTTCCGAGATATTCATCCGATACGACTATGCCGTCCCGGAAGAGCGGTTGACGGTAAAACTGGCGGTGCAGGATCTAAAGACCGGATTTGTCTATTTGAAAGCGCAAAAGGTGCTGATGGCCTTTATGGTCGCAATTCTTTTCATCAATTTTTTCATTACGCCCGTCGTGGGGAATTTTATCCCCTATTTTATCAAAACGGACGTGGGGAACGCAAACGGCTATTTGCTGGATAAACTGATTGCCCCCGAGTTTTGGCTTTCCGTGCTGCAGGTGCTGATCGGCGTAGGTTCGCTTGCCGCTGCCGCAGTGCTGAGCGCCAAGCCGCAGGCGGACAAATGCGGGCGGAAAATCACCCGCATGATCGCGGTGATGGCGGTGCTGATGATGGGCGTCACCGCGGCCTACTGGATTTTGGTTCACAAGGGCACATCGCTTAACGGCTTTTTGATCGTGCTGTCGGCAGGGAGCCTGCTTTTCGGCATTAGCGTGACCAACGTGAACATTCCCGCAAATACCGCCATTATGCGGATCGTAGATCGGAATATGCTCAGCAAGGTTTCCAGCCTTCTCAGCGTTGCCTCGCAGGGATTGATTCCCATCGCCTCGGTGCTGGCGGGCGTGATTTTGCAGGGGCTTGGCTCGGCGGCGCTGCTGGCGTTCTGCGCTGTGGGGTTTGCGGCGGCCACCTTGCTTCTGCTGACGAATCCGCATGTGGATGAGCTTTAACGGCGGCGCGGCGCTGCCGTGACGGAGGGGCTGGCCGTTCGCAAAACCTGGAGGCGGATTGAAAGATTCGCGTTTTTCGCTTTGCTAATAAAACAAGACAAACCGGAACCGGGAGAGTGACAATGGAATTTACGATCAAGGAAATGGAGTCGGACGAAGAAATCAAGGGAAAGGCCTATGTTCATTGGAAATCATGGCAGGAGGCTTATCCGGGACTTGTAGATCAGGCTTATCTCGATGCGTTGACACTTGAAAAATGCCAAGAGATTGCTTACAAGTGGCCTAACAATATCCTAATTGCAAAAGATGGCGGGCGTGTGATCGGATTTTCCGCTTACGGCAAATACCGCAATCATGAACTGCCCGATGCGGGAGAAATTTTTGCGATTTATATTTTATCTGAATATTACGGGCAGGGCGTCGGCGGCCGACTGATGCGGGAGGCACTTTTGAAGTTGAGCGAATATCCCCAGGCTGCGGTATGGGTGTTGAAAGGAAATGATCGAGCCATCCGCTTTTACGAAAAATGCGGCTTTCAATTTGACGGGCGCGAAGAAGAGCTTATGCTTGGATCACCGGTCACGGAATTGAGGATGCTGCTAAAACGATAAATATGGCTTTGACGGCATGGATCCCTTAACCTGTTCTGATGCGGGAAGCACTTGAAAATGGCGGACTGTGGGATTATAATAAAATTAGTTTTTTCTTGCCATGATTTTATGATATAAGGAGGCCGAAGTTATGCCTTTTGCCGTGTTTGCCGACGGCAGCGCCAATCTGCCGAAAAAAATGCTGGATGGGATCACGGTCTTGCCCTGTGAATATACGTTGGACGGAGTGCCGCAAACCTATTGGGGCGATGTGGATAATTTTGACGGACATACCTTTTACGAAGGGCTGCGGCAGGGCAAGGCGGCCCAAACGACTCTTTTGAACAGCCAACTGTTTTTGACGCATTTTACTCCGCTGATGCAGCAGGGACAGGATGTGATCTATGTCTCTATGAGTTCCGGGATCAGCGGCACCTGCAACGCGGCTCGGATCGCGGCGCGGGAACTGATGGAGGAGTATCCGGAACGGTTTGTCCATGTGGTGGATTCGTTGGGCTGCGGCTTCGGCAACGGCTATCTGGCCGTTCACGCCGCCGAACTGAGCAAAAGCGGCATGGATGCCCGGGAAGCCGCGGCCGTTCTCGACGCCGAGGTGCCTCACGTCTGCCAGTATTTTACCGTGGATGACCTGAACTTTTTGAAGCGGACGGGGCGCGTCAGCGGCATGACCGCAAAGATCGGCACCGTGCTCAATATCAAACCGGTGCTGTACGGGGACGCAACCGGCCATATCGTGTCCTGCACCAAGGTGCGGGGCCGCAGACAATCCATCGAAGCGCTTGCCAAAAAATACGAGGAAAAGCGGCTGCACATCCCGGAACAGAAGATCTGCATCTCCCACGGCGACTGTCTTGCCGATGCGGAGCTGCTGGCCGCGCTGGTGCGGGAGATCACGCCTGAGGCGCCCGTCACCATCTGCCAGCACGAGCCGTTTTCCGGCGGTCATGTGGGGCCGGGGATGCTGGGGCTGTTTTTCTACGGAAAAGAGCGGTAAGAAAACGCCCGCTTGCGGGTATGTTTGCCGGGAAAAGCGCGTAGACAAAAAGAAAGAAACTCCTTTGGCGGCCGCCGGCATGGCGGCGCCCGAGCGAAAACAAAAAGGGGGATTACCATGTTTGGGAGAAGAGCGGACGGACGCCGGGTCAAGGGCATTGATCCGATCATGCAGATCACGCCCTATGTGATGCCCATGCGCTGCGACGCGCAGGTGTTTTTGAAGCATCGGGTGGATATGGAGAAGCTGTCGAAATTCATCCGGCAGCAGAAAACAGAAAAAAACGAGCAGATCACCTATATGCAGATCGTGGTGGCGGCCTATGTTCGCGCCGTCGGCCGCAATCCGGAGGTCAACCGCTTTATCATGAACAAGCAGCTTTATGCCCGCAACAACTGTTCCGTGGCGCTGACCATTCTCAAGGATCCCCAGGATGCGGATCAGGGGGAATCGGTGGTGAAAATGAAGTTTGATCTTACCGACACCATCTACGACGTGCGCGACCGGATGAACGTCAACGTGGAAGCCAACCGGGGCGGCCAGCCCAAGAGTTTTGTGGATAAGCTGCTGGGCGTGCTGTTCCGGGTGCCGGGGCTGCCCGCCGCCGTGGTGGCTTGCCTGCGGCTGTTGGATCGTTACGGCATCGCGCCGCGGGTGATGATCGAGGAGCTGCCCTTTTACGTGGGAATGTATATCACCAACACCGCCTCCATCGGCCTGCACGATGTGAATCACCATATCTATAATTTCGGAAACGTCAGCCTGTTTTTCGGCCTTGGCCTCACCGAAAAGGTAGCTGTGGTGGAGGACGGCGCAGCCCGCATGAAGCGGTATCTGCCCATCGGCATCACTGCCGATGAACGGGTGTGTTCCGGTGCGCATTACGCCCGGTTTTTTGCCGATATGCGGCGGTATCTGGAACATCCGGAGCTGCTGACCCAGCCGCCGGAGCGCGTCCGTTTTGACCAGGGCTGCGAATATCATCAGCCGAAAATCGGGAAAAAGGACTGATTTTTGAGAATGAGAGCGGCGCCGGTGAAGGCTGGCGCCGTTTTTTTAACGAAACCGGAAAGGAAGCGAGATCGGTGAATCGGAACGGAAAACGAAGGCAATCGGGTTTTGCTCTGCTTTTGGCGCTGTTGTGCGCCTTCTCCTGCGCCGTGCCCGCGCTGGCGGCCGGCGAGGGGGATGTGGGCGCGCAGATCGAGGCCTATGTGCAGAAGCATGAGGACACGCTGGCCGGTATGGCAGTTTCGGTCTTTGACGCCGAGTCTGTGGAATATGAAAACTATTTCGGCTTTGCCGACCGGGAAACCGGGGTCGCGGTGACGGAGGACACCGTCTTCGACTGGGGCTCGATTACGAAGCTGACGGTGTGGATCGGCGTCATGCAGCTCTGGGAGCAGGGAAAGCTCGATCTGGAGGCAGATATCCGCGACTATCTCCCCGAGGGCTTTTTGACCCGGCTGAAGTATGACGAGCCCGTCACTATGTCTCACCTGATGAACCATCAGGGCGGCTTCGAGGATGCGGTGATGGGGATGGACACGCCGGAGGGGCGGGATATCCTGCCCCTGGAGGACTATCTGTATCGCTATCAGCCCGCGCAGGTCTACGAGCCCGGGACGGTAACCGCTTACTCCAACTGGAGTGCGGTGCTGGCGGCCTATATCGTGGAGCGCGTCTCCGGCGAGCCCTTTTATCAGTACGTGCAAAATCACCTGTTCCAGCCCATCGGCATCGAGCATGCCGCGCTCAACAGCGACCTGTCCGACGACCCATGGGTGAAGGAGCGGCGCATGGCGCTGCGGGGATATGATAAGAAGGGCGATCCGCTGCGGGTTTCGTTTGAATATATCGTGCCCTATCCCGCGGGGATGTGCGCGTCGCCCCTGCGGGAGCTGCGCCGCTTCGCGCAAGAGCTTCTGAAGCCCGACACGGTGTGGTTTCAGTCGCCCGTGACCTATTATGAGATGTTTTCGCCCACGGCCTTTTACAGCGACACCGATCTGGCATTGAACAGCCACGGCTTCTGGCACATCCGCTGCTACGCCACACCGGTGGTCGGTCACGGCGGCAACACGTCGGGTTGCTCCAGCAATCTGCTGCTCGATCTGGAAAGCGGCCGGGGCATGGTGGTGATGGTCAACCAGCAGACGGAAAGCGTCTTTACCCATATTATGGCCCAACAAACGGTGTTCGGAATAGGCAAATGGGAAAAGCCGGCTTATCGTGGCTGGCTGGAGAGCGCCCGCACCACATACCGTGGGATCATGAAAGTCTACCAAATCGTCTGCATAGCGCCGCCGTCCGCCAACGAGACGCTTTATGAAAGCGATTTCTGCGTGAGGGGCGGCAGCGGTGGCGTGGACAGAATTTGCAGCTGCTACGGCGATTATCTGGTGAAAACGCCGGGCGACGTGCTGCCGATGTACGCGATGCTGGGCTGGGGCGTGCTGGGGATTCTCTTTGCCGTTGCTGCGCTGCTGTGGAAGCTGATTGCCTTTCTGCTGAAACGGCGGGAGAAATGCCCGGTGGATGGGCTTGCCGTTGCCGCGTCGGCTCTTTCGCTGGCGGCGGGAGGGATGATTCTGGGTTACGCCACGTCCCTGCTGTCGCTGTCCATGTGGCGGCCCGGCTCGTACCGGCTGTGGTCGGTGGGGATGCTGGTTTTGATGTGCGCGCTGGCCGCAGTGTGCGTGTGGGGTGTTCTTTCCTTCCGCAAGCTGAAGACAAAGGGGCGCAAGGCTCTGCGCGTCATTGCGCTTGCCGCCGCCGTGGGCGTGGCCGCCAACATCGCCTATTGGAACCTGTTTATGTTCTGGACGGCGTAAACGCGCCGCGAAATACTGCATTAGGAGAAACGCATGGAAGGACAAATGAAGATGGAAACTGAACCGGAAAAGAAGAGAAAACGCCACTTTATTCTTTGGGTGCTGCTGATCGCACTGGGGCTCTTGTTGCTCGGGACGCTCTTGGGGGGAATGTTGTGTATCCCGCCACGGCTGCTGTTCCCCGATATGCTGCCGATGTGGCGCTTCTCGCTGATGTATTTCATGGAAATCGGTCCCCTTCTGGCGGTGCTGGGATACGTGGCTTTCGCGGAAAAAGAACTGCTGCCGTTGTTTCACGGCGCACGCCGCGGCGGGATCCGGGGCAATACGCTGAAGGAATTCGGCCTGGGCATCCTGATCGGCTTTATGATGAACGGCGTCTGCATTCTGGCTGCCTGGCTGCACGGGAATCTGGATTTTTCGGTGGGAAAGTTTTATCCGGTTTATCTGCTGGTCACCTTTTTGTTCGTGCTGATCCAGTCGGGCTCGGAGGAGATGCTATGCCGCGGCTATCTCTACGGCGCGCTGCGGGAACGCTATCCAGTTTGGGTGGCTGTGGCCGCCAATTCTCTGTTGTTCGGCGTGCTGCACCTGTTCAACCCCGGGGTCACGGCGCTGTCGGTGCTGAATATCGTGCTGGTCGGCGTGGCGCTGAGTCTGGTGATGGTGGTGCGCGAGAGCCTGTGGATGGCGATTGCGATCCATACCATGTGGAACTTTACGCAGAGCATTCTTTTCGGCTTGCCCAATTCCGGGATCGTTTCGGAGGGCTCGTTCCTGCATCTTGAGGCAGCCCGCGAGAGCCTGCTCTATGACGCGGCCTTCGGCGTGGAAGGCGCGCTCCCGGCGCTTGTGGTCGAACTGGCGCTTTGCGGTTGGCTTTTCCTCGCCACACGGAAGAAAACCGCCGCGAATGCGGCCTGTGAAACGGCATTGGACAGGATGGACGTGAAAAAAAGCGCGTAAAAGGAAAGGACTGCTGTCTGAAACAGCAGTCCTTTTGCCTTTTAAACCGGCGAGGAAACACGCACGCAGCCTCTTTTCCCGGCATAGGCTGGGTTACCCGGCGCTGCGTCGGGCAATCTCAGAGGAAAGAGGGGCTTTCACCTTGATTTGGGAAGCGGCAATCTGTATCCTGCTGCCTTTTTTGGGAACGGCGGCAGGAGCCGCCGCCGTGTTTTGCGTAAAGCGTGAGCTGCGCCCGGAACTGAAAAACGGACTTTTGGGCTTTGCTTCCGGCGTGATGCTGGCGGCGCTGGTGTGGTCGCTGCTGATGCCCGCCATCGAACTGGCGGAGCGGGCGGGACATCTGGCTTGGGGACCTGCCGTGATGGGCTTTTTGGCGGGGATGGGCGGCCTTTTGTGGCTGGACCGGATCCTCACGCCGCTGGAGCGGGCCGCGGAGAAGCGGCCGGGACATGTTATGATGCTGCTGGCCGTCACCATCCACAATCTGCCGGAGGGGATGGCGGTAGGCGTGGCGCTGGCGGGACTGCTTTCCGGCGGAGGAAGCGTGACGGCGGCGGGAGTGATGGCGCTGGCCATCGGTATCACCGTGCAGAACGTGCCGGAGGGAGCCATCATTTCGGCGCCGCTGGCGGCCGATGGAATGAAACGGGGAAGCGCCTTTCTCGGCGGAGTGCTTTCGGGGGCGGTGGAGCCGCTGGGGGCGCTTTTGACCCTGGGGTTGACGCGCCTGATGACGCCGCTTTTGCCCTATGTGCTGGCCTTTGCCGCAGGGACGATGCTCTATGTGGTGGTAGTGGAGCTGGTGCCCGAGATGCAGAGCGGGGAAAAGGGCGCGGCAGGCGCTATCGGGACGGCGCTGGGCTTTGCCCTGATGATGCTGCTGGACGTGGCGTTGGGATAAGAGAAAGGAGCGGGCATAAGCCCGCTCCGGTTGCTTTAATCAGGAATGTCGCGTCAGGCCTGCCCGCCTTTGCCCCTGCCAAAGAGTTTGCGCAGGGCAAGGGCGACGGCCACGCCGGCGGTGACGGCGCCTGCGGCCGCCACGCCGACCCGGGCGCCGCGGCGCAGACGATCTTGCCGGGCCGATTCTTCGGCGGTCATCAGACAGGCGGGGTCAAATTGCTCGGACAAGGTGGCGGAAGCGGTGTAAACCGTATCACAGTTGTCCAGCACCAGCAGTCTGACCTGCTTTCCGGCTGTCAGAAGCGCCCGCACACCTTCGTCGGCAAAGGTGAGATACCCCTCGTTCGTAATGCCGATCCCTCCATAGCGGAATACATGGTTGGCAGTGACCCGGCGGCAGCTTTTGGGCAGAGGAGAACGCTCGTCGGCGGCATAGTAGCAGATGGAGCCGTGCTGCCCGAAGGTCTGGCGCTTACCCTGCAAAAAGTCGGCGGGGATTTGAAGCAGACTGTCGCTTGATATCAGCGCCCAGGCCTCGGGCCGGTCTTTCACAGGCATCAGCACGGCGGAAACATAGTCCCGAACAAACAGCCCGGCCCCGGCTTCTTTTTCATGGACAAAGTAGGCAGCGCGGCGATACCAGCATTTGTCAAGCTGGGATTGGCAATATTCCCGGTGAGCCGTTTCGGCATCGGAACCGGCGGCGGGATCGTTGACGCAATAGACGTATTCGTTGCGCTCCCTGCTGAAATAATAGCCCACCACGGCGATCAGGTGGCCGTTTGTGTGGCAGGGGGCGTTTTCCAGATAGGGCTGATCGTCGTGTTCCTTGTTGCTGTATTTCACCGAGAGGGTCACGGCATAGCCCTTGGTCAGCTCCTGCCGCAGGGCGGAAAAGCTGGAATAGGAGACATAACTTTCGTAGCCGAAGGCGCCGGCCGCGGCGCAGGAAAAACTCCAGTTGCCGTTGCCGCCGAAGCCGTGGTCATAGTTCAAAAGCGCCACGTCCTCGGGAAGCACATCGGCGCCCAGTCCGTTCATCTGCATGGCGATGCAGGTGGCCGAGCAGATAACGTCTGCATAGTCGGGATCCCGCCGCATCTGGGAGATGGCGGGAGTGTCCAACAGAACCGACTCGGCCTGCGCCACCCGTTCTTCTGGATAGGAGCAGATATCCTGCCAGGCGGGGTCGTTGGTGTTTTTCCAGGTGGCCGCCAAAAGCCGCAGGGCGGGCAGACCGGCGCAGCCCTTCTCGGCATGGAGAACGGCCTTTAGCTGGAAAGCCTCGGCGGTAAAGACGCCCCGGACGTTGAGGGAACTGTCCCCAAAGCCGGGGACGGAATAGGCGAAAGCCCAGCCGTTTTGTTCCTCACTGTCTTTGCGGGGATGGCTGTCTTCACAGGAGGGGCAGGCGCGGGGGAGATGGGTGCTCCACTTGCCCCAGGTGATCCAGTCGCTCCAACCGTCGCAGACCGCGCCGCCGGGCGCGACCCAGCCGTCGTATTCCGGCAGATAGACCCGCCCCAGTACCTCGATCCAGGTGCCCGCCGGTGTCTCGCTGTTCCAGGAGGCCACCAGGTCATTAAAGGGCTGCTGCGTGGCTATCACGGGCGAAAGAAATACGCCTTCGCCCACTTTGCGCAGGCGGAGCGCTCCGTCGCCCAGACGGTCGGCAAAGAAGAGACCCTCCGCCGTGCCGGAGGCAAAATCCCGGTGGGTTGTAAGTTTCATATGGTTTCCGGAGGCGGGGAACAACAGCGCCTCGCCCAGATGATCGCGCAGCATAACAGATCCCTCCCGATTCAGATCGTTTCTGTTTTTATTATACCCCGCATCTCTCCTTGCTGTAAAGGAAATAATTTGTAAAACTCTTGCGCCTCCGCTGTGGAAAACCGTGGGAACAGACGGAAACAAGACGAAAACCGGCGAATTTTTGCCTCCGGGCCTTAAAAATTCTTAAAGGACGCAAAAAAAGGCTGTTCAGCCGCGAAAACTGTGATAGAATAGAACAAAACAGAGCAAAAAGAAAACTCTCGCCTGCGGAAAGAAGGACTGCTATGGACGAAATGGTACGTATTCTGGCGGTGGACGATGAAAAGGACATTCGAGAGATTGTTCGTCTGCTTCTGGAAAACAAGGGTTATGCGGTGGAGTGCGCCGCCAGCGGCAGCGAGGCCATCGACTATATTCGGAACCATCCCGACACCGATCTGATCGTCATGGATATCATGATGCCCGGTCTGTCGGGGGTGGAAGCCTGCGCCGAGATCCGAAAGCATTCTCAGGCGCCCATCCTGTTTTTGACGGCAAAAACGATGGAGAGCGACAAGCTGCAAGCTTACGACGCCGGCGGTGACGATTATCTGGGAAAGCCTTTTTCTCAGGCTGAGCTTTTGATGAAGGTGGATTCGCTTTTGCGGCGCTACCGGGTTTATCAGGGCAAGCCGCAGGAGCAGGCCGCAGGCCGTCTGACCCTCTGCCCCGAAAAGAACTGCGTGGTACGCAACGGCGAAGCCGTGCCGCTCACCAACAAGGAGATCGAGATTTTGCAGTTCTTTTTGGATCACGGCGGCGAGGTGATTGACGCCCGCACCCTTTATGAGGGCGTGTGGAAAGAGAAGTATCTTCCTTCCGCAACCAACACCGTGATGGTGCACATTCTCAATCTGCGGAAAAAACTGGAGGACGATTATACCAATCCTCAGTTGATCCGCACCGTCTGGGGCAAGGGGTATCAGTTGGATGAAGGCTGAAAAACGACGGGAATCCATGAATGCCAGGCTGCTCACCGTGCAGCTCGGTTCTTTGTGCATGGCGCTGGCGATCTTTTTTTGCGCCGTGGCGTGCGGACGGTATTTGCTGGAGCATGTCTATCTTTCGGAAGAGGCGGTGCTGCGGCGGCAGCGGCAGTATATCGAAAACTTCAGTGATTATGTGCGGGAAAACGGACTTTATTCCACCGACGCAGGGGCGCTTTCTCAATGGACCGAGGCGCAAAAATATGTTTATCTGGTGATTTACAGGGGAGAAGAAACCATTCTGGAAACCGACGGCGGGGCGGACGATCTCACCAATGCGGTTTATAACAATGCAGCCTCGGCGGGAACGGGCGCGCGGGTCAAACTGCTGACCCCCGATGAAGAAGGCCGCTATGCCGTGGCCTTTGCCGATGGGATATTTCGCGTCAGGCTGACGGAGCGTTCCGAAACGCCTTATTACAGTTGGATCACCATGATCGCACTGGCGCTTGCCTGCGCGGGTCTGATGGCGGTCAATTTGTCTTATAACCGCTCGCTTACGACTTCCATCATCCGGCTTTCCCGGGCGGTGCAGCAAGCGGAACGCAGCGAAACCAGCATCGCAATCCAGACCGAACGGGAGGACGAACTGGGCGATCTGGCCCGCTCGGTGGAACGGATGCGCCGCTCCATCATCCAGCGGATGCAGGGGGAGCGGGAGGCTTGGACGGCCAATGCCGGGCTGATTACCGCCATCTCCCACGATATCCGCACGCCGCTGACGGCGCTGATGGGCTATTTGGATCTGCTGGAGGGCAAGCAGTATCGCACCGAAGAGCAGATGGAACACTATTTGTCGGCCAGCAGCGAGCGGGCCCGCCAACTGAAATCCCTTACCGACGAGCTGTTCCGGTATTTTCTGGTGTTTGGACAAGCCGATCAGGAGGTGGCGCTGGAGCAATATGACGCCGTGGTTTTGATCGAGCAGCTTTTGGGTGAGCACGTGATCCGTCTGCAAAGCCAGGGATGGAAGGTGCAGGCCTTCCCGCTGGAGGAGGAATGCGTCATCCGCGTCAACGTGCAATATTTGCAGCGGGTGATGGACAACGTGTTTTCCAATGTGCTTAAGCACGGCGACCAGGCCCGGGCCGTGGTGGTTATGGCCCGGGTGGAGGAGGGCTTTCTCAAACTCATCATTTCCAACGGGATTCCAGAACTGCCCACTGCGGCGGAAAGCACCCGTATCGGTCTGCAAACCTGCCGCAAGATGATGGAGCGAATGGGCGGCGATTTTGTGACAAGGCAGGATGCCCATCGCTTTTTGGCGGAGGCGGTGCTGCCCGTGGAACGAAAAGGGCAGGAAGAGGCGTGATTTGCAAAGCGGCTTGACTGCCGCGGCAAGCGGGAAGACCGCCTGGAGGGGTTTCTTCTTGTGTTTTTTTCGCAGCAGGTGTAAAATAAGCGGGAAGGGAGGGGAATCCATGCATCCCTTAAAGCATTTTTGCACCGTCGCCCGCCACCGTCATCTGGTCATCCGCCACTGCTTTCAGGCCGGCATCGGCTGGCAGGGGCTGAGCCACGATCTTTCCAAATACAGCCCGGTGGAGTTCTGGAATTCCGCCGTCCATTATCAGGGAAATCGCAGCCCCAACGATCACGAACGCGAGGCGCGGGGCTATTCCCTTTCCTGGCTCCATCACAAGGGGCGCAATCGGCATCACCATGAATACTGGACCGACTATAACATGAAGACCCATCAGGTGGAGCCGGTGAAAATGCCGCTGAACTACGTTATCGAGATGTTCTGCGACCGCGTGGCCGCCTGCAAGACCTATCAGGGCAAAGCCTACACCGACGAAAAGCCGTTGGAATATTTTAATCGGGGCGTTGGCAGAAAGGTGATGCACGAGGAAACGGGAGAATTTCTGAAAAACCTGTTGACCATGCTGGCCCGGGAGGGCGAGGACAAGACCTTTGCCTGGATCCGCGCTTATCGGAAAACGCATCGGGATTATTGATTATGGAATTATGAGGAGACAGAGTGAAGAAAATAGTACCGGTGAGACATTCCATACCTGCAAAAGATAATACCAAGGATACATCGCTGCTTCCACTGTCAGAAGAAGGTGTAAGACTTGCAAGGGAAAAACGCGAAATTTTCTGCAATGTGGATAGGTGCTATTCATCATTTTATAAAAGAGCATTACAGACAGCGGAAGTATTTTCTGAAAATGTAATAGATACATTCAAACCGTTCGGAAATGAACTGTTAAACTAACTGAAAGCCCCTGAAAACACATCATAGCAAATGTGTATTTGCGAGAAATGCAAAAAACAGCCCTGAAGGAGGCACTTCGTAAGGAAGTGTCCCCTTCATGCTTTTGGATGTAATGCAGGGGGGACGCAATAGCTGCTGTTGCATATTTAGTTGCGATTGATCATGCAGAAAGGGAATGGTATGATTATCCCGACAAATCGGTATTTGTGGAGGTAGAACATGAAGAAATTGGCTCTGTTTATTACCTTGCTTTTAACTCTCACATTGCTATGCGGATGTGCTGGCTTGGGTGATTGGAGTAGTGAACCATTGCCTGGTGGCTATGAGGTATGTCGTGCGAATGTGCATGGAATTTCTATTATCAAGCCTTCCGAGCCCGGAAATGGTGGTCCAATTATCATTCCTGAAGAAGTATATGCCATACGATATAACGATAATTATATCTGTGTACAGCATGAAGAGAGCACACCCGATGAAAATGATTATTGGAAGGAACCTGATGGAGATATAGATTACTACATACTCTCCGTGGACGGTACGATATACGGACCTTATTCGGAAGCAGATTACGATGAAAAAATAGAAGAATTGCAGATATATGGATTAACCGACTGGATTCTTCCTAAAAATTTGCCGAAAAAGTATTGACAAATTCCAGTTTTGCTAAGATACTGCGGAGATGAGCGCAAACATACGATAGGGGCACCTTCCTTGCGGAAGGTGCCCCCAAGGGCTGTTTTTTGTTTTGTAAGGAATCGGAGCTGCTTTCGCAAAGGCCGGGCCCGCGATCACCCTTCATCCCCGTTCAAAAACCGCCGGGCGATGGCGGCAAAAACGGCGGAGCCTTTCCAAAAAACGCTTTCGTCCATGGTAAAGCGGGGACTGTGATGAGGGAGACAGGTGCCCTTTTCCGGGTCGGCGGTGCTGAAGAAGAAATAGCATCCCGGCACCCGATCCAGATAAAAGGCAAAGTCCTCTCCGCCCATGTTGGAGGCGGCCAGCGAGTCCCGCACCCATTCGCTTCCCAACACGTCTCTTGCGGCGTCGGCGGCCAGCGCCGCAAGGGCTATATCGCTGATGACTGGCGGGGCAAAAGGATGGATCTCCACCTGGCAACTTCCCCGGAAGAGAGCCGCTTCGCCCTGGGCGATGTCGGTGATACGTTGAAGGACATGATCCCGGACGCTCTGCTCCACGCAGCGCAGGGTGCCCTCCAGGACCACCTCGTCGGGAATGATGTTGTAGGCGGCGCCGCCGTGAATTTGACCCAGCGTGACCACGGCGATCTTCGCTGCGGGCAATTCCCGGGCCAGGATCTCTTGCAGGGCGATGATGATGTGGGCGGCGATGGAGATGGGATCCACGCCCTTTTCTGGGGTGGAGCCGTGACAGCCGACGCCCCGCACCCGCAGGACAAAGCGATCCGTGGAGGCCATGCAGCAGCCCGGCGCCGCGGTGACGGTGCCAGAGGGGATCTCCGGCCCCAAAATCGATCCGGCGTGCATCCCGAATACGGCGTCCACGCCGCTTAAAATGCCCTCTGCGATGGCGTTTTTGGCGCCATGGCCGTCTTCCTCGGAGGTTTGAAACAAAAAGCGGACGTTTCCGCGCAGCTCCTCCCGCCGGTCAAACAGCGCCCGCCGCTCTGTGGACAGCCGCATTTTCGCGCGCATACCCTCTGTGTCGCCCTTCTCCAGCATCTCCCGGAACCCCTGGAATTCCTTCAGAAAAGCGTCCA
>JAFZPW010000059.1 GCA_017552495.1 Clostridia bacterium
CTGTGCGGTTCGCCTATGTGGACGCGGGAGAGGGGACGCTGGAACTGGATGGAGAGCGCATCGGCTACCGTGGCACTTTTTCCGGCGGGCGGGCCGAACAGGTTCTCCGTCATGAGACCCTTCCCGGCTGCGCCGCCGCGCCGGGAGAATATCTGGAGCTTTATCACCCGGGCGCCGGGCTCATCCGCTATGTGCCGCAAGACCCGGCCGAGGGGTGGCGCGTCACGCAGATCAAGGCGGCGCAGGAGCTCATCCACCGCCGCATGGAGGCGGCGGGAAAAAGCAACGTATAATTTTCATCCGCCCGCGCCGCCGGGCGGATTTTTCTTTGCCGTTTTGCTTGACGGGGCGGGACGAACGCGGTAAAATAAAAGGGTACGCAAGATCCCATTTTACGAAAAAGAGAGGTGGAACACATGGACGCCGGAAGTACAGGCGGCACGCGGCCCAAAGGGCGGCGGCTGTGGACACACGGTTTTTTGGCGCCCGTGTTCACAGCCTGAGACCTTGCGCCGAGTCCGCGACTTCCATTCCCCGGGGCGGGCCCCGGAACATCAACCGGAAGGAGCGACGCTATGACAGAGAAAGAACAATTTTCGGAAAAGATCCTCTCGCTTTTGCAGGAGAAGAAGTACAGCGCCCTGCAAAAATACATGGATACCCTCAACCCCGCGGATATCGCGGAGTGCATGGAAGATCTGCTGGACGACGGCGACATTCAGGAAGAAGAGCTGCCCCGCATCTTCCGCCTGCTGCCCAAGGAACTGGCCTCCGATACCTTCACCGAAATGGAGCCCGAGTTTCAGGAGAAACTCATCGAGGCCTTTTCCGATAAGGAACTGGCTGAACTGATGGGCGATATGTTTCTGGACGATACGGTGGACGTGATCGAGGAGATGCCCGCCAACGTGGTCAAGCGCATTTTGAAAAACGTGGACAGCGAGACCCGCAAGAGCATCAATCAGGTGCTCAATTATCCGGAAGACAGCGCCGGCAGCATCATGACCATCGAATATGTGGATCTGCGCCCCGGCATGACGGTGCAGGAGGCCTTTGCCCGCATCCGGCAGACCGGCGTGGACAAGGAAACCATTTACATCTGCTACATCATCGGGCCCACCCGCAAGCTTCTGGGTCTGGTGTCGGTGCGCGAGCTGCTGCTGGCGAAGGACGACACCGTTTTGCGGGACATCATGGAGACCAACATCATCTCGGTCACCACGCTGGACGACCGGGAAGACGTGGCCAATCTCTTTGCAAAATACAGCTTCGGCGCGCTGCCCGTGGTGGACAAGGAAAACCGGCTGGTGGGCATCGTCACCGTGGACGACGCCATCGACGTTTTACAGGAAGAGGCCACCGAGGACATCGAAAAGATGGCCGCTATCACGCCCTCGGAGCATCCGTATCTCCGCGCCAAAACGTGGGAGATCTGGAAGCAGCGCATCCCATGGCTGCTGCTTTTGATGGTGTCGGCCACCTTTACCGGCATGATTATCACCGGCTTTGAAAATGCGCTGGCAGCGCAGGCCGCGCTGATGGCCTTCATCCCCATGCTGATGGACACCGGCGGCAATTCCGGCTCTCAGGCGTCTGTCACCGTCATCCGTAACCTGAGCTTGGGCGAGGTGGAGTTTGCCGACATCGGCAAGGTGCTGTGGAAAGAACTCCGCGTGTCGGTGATGTGCGGCGCGACGCTGGCCGCCGTGGCCTTCGGCAAGGTCATGCTCATCGACGGGCTTTTGATGAAAAATCCCGGCGTCACCGTCACCGTGGCGGCGGTGGTCTGCCTGACGCTGCTGCTCACCGTGGTGGTGGCAAAGCTGGTGGGCTGCAGCCTGCCGCTTTTGGCCAAAAAGATCGGCTTTGACCCCGCCGTGATGGCCTCGCCCTTTATCACCACCATTGTAGACGCGCTTTCGCTCATCCTTTATTTCCGCATCGCCACTGTGATTTTGCATCTGTGATCCAGAAAAAGGAGACTCGCCATGCTTAACATCGGCCTCACCTATACGCTGACCCATACGGTCCTGCCGGAAAACACTGCGCGCAGCCTGAAAAGCGGGGCGCTGGATGTTTTGGCCACACCCGTTATGATCGCCTGGATGGAGGAATGTTGTCTGGTGTGCGTTCAGCCGCAGTTGGAGGACGGCAAGACCACCGTTGGCACGGCGGTCAACGTCACGCACGAAGCCCCCACGCCCGTGAACGGACAGGTGACGACCGCCTGCTTTTTGCGGAATATCGACGGGCGGCGGCTTACCTTTGCGGTGGAGGCCACCGACGGCAGCGGCATCATCGGCCGGGGCAGTCATGAGCGGTTTATCGTGGACGCCCGGCGGTTTCAGGAAAAATGCGACGCGAAAGAGGCGCAGACATAAAAAGGAGGGAAGTATGCTTTATATCGGCAAAGAATTTGTTACCAACAATCTCAGCCCGCACAACCCCCCCGCGGCTCGCTGCCGCAGCGGCGAGACCGTGATATTTCAGACCCGCGACTGTTATGACGACCGGCTTCGTGCCGACGGGACGGTGGATCATCCCGAGCTGGCGCTGGAAAATCCGGCTACCGGCCCGCTGTATGTGGAAGAGGCCGCACCCGGCGACGTGCTCAAGGTCAAAATCGAGAAGATCGACGTGAACCCCACCGGCCTGATGCGGGCCAGCACCTCCGCCGGGGCTTTTTACGATCTGGTGGAATACCGAAAGGTGCGGCAGTTTGACCTCACCGGCGGCGAGGTGGCGTTTACCGACAAGCTCCGGTTTCCCATCGACACCATGATCGGCGTCATCGGCACCGCGCCCCGCACCGACACCGTGATGACCCACACGCCCGGCGCCCACGGCGGCAATATGGACTGCAACAAGATCGTGGCGGGCTCCACCCTCTATCTGCCCGTCAATGTGCCCGGTGCGCTGCTGTCCATGGGCGACCTGCACGCCCTGATGGGCGACGGCGAGGTGATGATCTGCGGACTGGAAACCGGCGGCGAGGTCACCGTCACCGTAGAGGCGATCAAAGACTTTCCCATGCCCACTCCCGCGCTGGCCTGCCGGGGCAGATTTTATTCCATTCAAAGCGCCAACACGCTGGAGCAGGCCTCTCGCCGCGCCTCCCGGGCCATGCTGCAATTTTTGCGGCAGACGACCCCCATGGATGTTTACGACTGCGCCATGCTCCTGAGTCTCAAGGGTGACCTGAGCGTCTGTCAGATCGTGGATCCGCAGCTCACCGTCCGCATGGGCATCGAGCAGAACATTTTGGACGCTTACGGCGTGATGCTTCCGTAAAACAGAAAACAAAACGCGGCGTGACCGAAATCACGCCGCGTTTTTCTCTGCCGCGGGGAGAAAGGGGCAAATTCTACCGCCGTTCGGTTGCGCCTCGGGGAAAAATCTGATACCATCAGGGCGAAAGGAAGGTGAGCGTATGCATACCATTGACAAACAGGCTTTCGGCGCCTTTGTGGCGAGCCGCCGCAAGGAGCTGGGCTATACGCAAAAGGAACTGGCGCAAAAACTGTTTTTATCGGATAAGGCCGTCAGCAAGTGGGAAACCGGAGCCAGCATCCCCGATACCGGCATGCTCATCCCGCTGGCCGGACTGCTGGGGGTTTCGGTGACCGAGATGCTCTTGTGCCGTCGGATGGAACCGGGCGTCCCTGTGGAAACGGGGCAGGTGGAGACCCTGCTGAAAACGGCCATCGGCTATTCCGACGAAGAAACCGCCGCCCGGCGGGCCGGACGGCGGAAGTGGGGACTGATTTATGGCGCGGCCCTGCTGCTGGGCGCGGGGGGATGGGCGAGCCTGCTTTTGTGTCGGCCGGATTTTCCCCAGGCGTTTGAATCGCTTTTTGCCATGCTGCTGACCGGGTCGATCCTGGGCGCGGTGTTTGGCGCCTATTTCTGCGTGTTTGCCAAGACCCGTCTGCCCGCCTTTTACGATGAAAACCGCTTGGGCTTTTACGCTGACGGGATCTTCCGCCTCAACCTGCCCGGCGTGCGCTTCAACAACAGCAACTGGCCCCATGTTTTAACGGCGGGCCGCCTTTGGAGCGCCGCCGCGATGGCGATTCTGCCGCTGCTGGGACATCTGGCGGGCGTCTTGCCCTGGCTTTCGGAAATGAACGTGACGGCAGCGGCGGGCGTCCTGTTCGTCGCAGGGCTGTTCCTTCCCCTGTGGACGGCGGCAAGAGCGCACGAATGATTGCGATTCGGGCGATTCACAAGCGATCCGCCTCTTTTACAAAGCGGTTCTATTGACTGCATTGATCCGGAATGGTATACTGTAACAAATTTTAGCGATTTTTTGCTGTGGTGAATGGAGAGATCTCGGTATGGCATCGTGGATGATACATCTGAGAATCGCGGACGAGCTTCTTAAGCGTCTTCCCCGAATGGATGAAACGGCATTTGTCATGGGAAATATGGCTCCGGACAGCGGTGTTCCCAATTCGGACGGGACGGAATTTCATACACCCAAAGCGATAACGCATTTTTACAAGCAGACGGCTTCGGGGAGAACGATTGATGTGGATGCATTCTGTAAAAGATATTTTCATCAAACCGCTATCTCTGCCTACAATTTGAAGGAATATTCCTTCTTTCTTGGCTATTATCTTCATCTGCTGACCGATGTCCGGTGGACGGAAACCATCCTTTCCGGGCTGAAAACGGCTGATCCAAACGCATATGCCGAGAACAAAAAGAAGCTGATCGAGGCGGCAAAAGAGGACTGGTACGATCTTGATTTTCTTTATCTGGAAAAGCACCCGGACTTTCACGCTTTTTCCGTTTATGAAAATGCCATAGGGTTTGACAACCTGTTTATGGATCTGTTCAGCAGGGACGCGTTTGACAACCGGCGTCAGGATATCTGCAGCTTTTATCATGGGAAAGAGCATGGCGATCTTTACAGAGCGTACAAATACCTGACATGGGAACAGGCGGATGCTTTTGTTCAGGACACAGCGAAATGGCTTCTGGAACAAGCAAGGTTTGCTTTGAAAGAATCAGGAAGCTTCTGATCGGGGAAAGGGGCCGTTGTCCGCAAGGATCGCGAGCGTCGGATTTTGCACCCACAAGCGGGAACAAACAAAGCAGGCGTGACCCGAGCGGTCACGCCTGCTTCCTGTTTTTTCTTGGCAAACGCTTGTCGAAAAGCGCATTCCTTGCGGAGCCGGCCACGGGCGGCGTTTGCGCTTCAAGCGAACTTATTTTGCTTTCGTGGCGATCTCGGTGAGCAGATTGTTCAAAAACGCATCGGCGGTCATGCTCTGCGTCTCGCCGGTCTTGCGGGAGCGGACGGCCACCTGCTTTGCCTCGGCCTCCTTGTCGCCCAGCACCAGCATATAGGGGATCTTTTCCAACTGGGCGTCGCGGATTTTTTTGCCGATCTTTTCGCTGCGCTCGTCCAGCGTCACGCGGACGCCGGCGGCTTCCAGCGCGGCAAGGATCTCGCGGGCGTAGTCCAGGGTACGGTCGGTGATGGGGAGGATCCGCACCTGCTCGGGGGCCATCCAGGTGGGCAGCGCTCCGGCATAGGTCTCCAGCAGATAGGCCAGCGTCCGCTCGTAGCAGCCCAGACTGGTGCGATGGATGATATAGGGCAGAACCTTCTGGCCGTTTTCGTCGGTGTAATACATCCCGTAGCGCTCGGCCAGCAGCATATCGATCTGGATGGTGACCAGCGTGTCTTCTTTGCCGAAGACGTTCTTGTACTGGATGTCCAGCTTGGGGCCGTAGAAGGCCGCCTCGTCGATGCCGATGTCGTATTTCACGCCCAGATCGTCCAAAATCTGGCCCATGACGCGCTGCGCCTCCTCCCACTGCTCCCGGGTACCCTCATACTTGTTGTTGGGGTTGGCAGGATCCCACTGAGAAAAGCGGAAGGTGCATTTGTCCAACAGACCCACGGTGTCCAGACAGTATTTCGCCAGATCGAGGCAGCCCTTGAATTCTTCCTCAAGCTGGTCGGGGCGCAGGACAAGATGGCCCTCGGAGATGGTGAACTGCCGCACGCGGATCAGACCGTGCATCTCGCCGCTGTCCTCGTTGCGGAACAGAGTGGAGGTCTCGCCCAGACGCATGGGCAGGTCGCGGTACGAGCGGCCCCGATTCAAAAACACCTGATACTGGAAGGGGCAGGTCATGGGACGCAGGGCGAAGCACTCCTTGGTCTCGTCGTCGGGGTCGCCCAGGATGAACATGCCGTCCCGGTAGTGATCCCAGTGGCCCGAGATCTTATAGAGCTCCCGCTTGGCAAAATACGGCGTCTTGGTCAAGACATAGCCCCGCCGGGCTTCTTCGTCCTCCACCCAGCGCTGCAAAATTTGGATGACCTTGGCGCCCTTGGGCAGCAGGATGGGCAGACCCTGCCCGATATAGTCCACGGTGGTGAAGTATTCCAGTTCGCGGCCCAGCTTGTTGTGGTCGCGCTTTCTGGCCTCCTCCTGCTCCTGCAGATAGGCTTCCAGATCCTCTTTTTTGGCAAAGGCGGTGGCGTAGATGCGCTGGAGCATCTTGCGGTTGGAGTCGCCTCGCCAATAGGCGCCGGTGCAGCTTGTGATCTTAAAGGCCTTGACGCCCGAGGTAGAGGGCAGGTGAGGCCCGGCGCACAGATCGGTGAAATCGCCCTGTTTGTAGAAGGAGATGACGGCGTCTTCCGGCAGATCCTCGATCAGCTCCACCTTGTAGGGCTCGTTCTGCTCCCGCATAAAGGCGATGGCCTCTGCCCGGGGCAGCTCAAAGCGCTCCAGCCGCAGACCCTCCTTGACGATCTTCTTCATTTCGGCCTCAATCTTGTCCAGATCCTCCTGCAGGAAGGGCTTTTCCCGGTCGAAATCGTAGTAGAAGCCGTTTTCGATGGCCGGGCCGATGGCCAGTCGGGTCTCGGGATACAGGCGCTTGACCGCCTGCGCCAGCACATGGGAGGCGGTGTGCCGCATGGTCCAGCGGCCGTCGGGATCGTCCCAGGTGAGGATCTCCACCCGGTCGCCGTCCTTCAAAACGGTGGGCAGACTCATGCGCTCGCCGTTGATGCGGGCGCACAGCGCCGCCTTGTAAAGCTCGGGAGAATGGGCCTTGGCGGCCTCCAGCGCACGGGAGCCTTCCTCCAGCTCCACGGCCTTGCCGTTGACGATGATGTTCATGATGCGTTCCCTCTTTCGTTTCAGATTTGCCTTGTTTCGCCCTACGGGAACGAAAAACGCCTCCGCACCCGTTGGGTGCAGAGGCGGACAAAGCATCCGTGGTTCCACTCTGCTTGCAGATCGAGATCTGCCGCTCGTGTGCCTTAACGCGGCGAACGTCGCCCTCTCATGCAAGAGGCTTCGAAGGCGCTCCTCCCGGGTGGTAGAGCCTGCGGCATGGTCGCGGAGGGGACTTTCAGCCGATGATCCCCGCTCTCTTTCGCGCCGGGCGCCGCCGCCCGTCCCGTTCACAGGATTTGAATATCCGATTACATGATAGTATAGGCGTTTTGCCCGCAAAAGTCAAGCGGAAAGATTCGCTAAAACAGGAATTTTTTTTGAAAAAGCGGCGCCGCAAGGCGCCGCTTGAAAAAACCGCGGGATTATTCGTTTTCCGGCGCTTCGTCTTCCTGTGGCGCGTGCGCGTCCGCTTGGACGCTGGGCGCGGCGGAGATATGGACGTTGACGTCGGGCGTCTGGGCGGGAGCCGCCAGACGGCCGCCCAAAGCGCCTGCCAGCAGCGACCGGAGATCGAGTCCCAGCCCCTGGGTCATACCCTCGGTGATCTGGGTGGCGCCGTTGACGATGTCCCCGATGAGCTTGGCGCTGTTTCCCTCGCCGTACATGGTGATCTTATCCACCTTTGTCAGCGGTTCGGCCACGTTTCTGGCGATCTGAGGCAGGGCGTCCACAATCATCTCGATGATGGCGGCCTCGCCGTATTTTTTCATGGCCTCGGCCTTTTTGTCCACGCCCTCGGCCTCGGCCAGCGCCTTGGCGCGGATGGCTTCGGCCTCGGCCTCGCCCACGGCGCGGATACCGGCGGCCTCCTGCTCGCGGGCATAGCGAGCCGCCTCGGCGGCCTTCATCCGGGCGATGGCGGCCTGCTCCTGCTCATAGCGCTCGGCCTCGGCCTGCCGCTGGCGGGCGACCAGCTCGGCTTCGGCGGCCTTTTCCGCCTGATATTTGTCGGCGTCGGCCTGCTTGCGGATCACGGCGTCCAGTTCATATTCCCGCAGCTCGATCTGCTTCTGCTTGAGTTCGGTTTCCCGCTGAGCGCGGGCGATGTTGGCGTCGGTCTCGGCCACTTCCTTCAGCTTGCGCTGATTTTCGGCCTCGATGCCCTTGGCGGCTTCGGCTTGCGCCCGTTCCTGGTCGGCCTCTTTTTGCAGACGCGCCTGCTTGATGGCCAGATCGTTGTTGCGGCGGGCGATCTCTTCCTGCGCCTGAACGCGGGCGTCGTTGGCCTGCTTCTCATTTTCCGCCTCGGCAATGGCGATCTCGCGCTGTGCGTTGGATTTGGCGATGGCGGCGCCCTTGCGGATCTGCTCCACGTTGTCGATACCCAGGTTGGTGA
>JAFZPW010000060.1 GCA_017552495.1 Clostridia bacterium
ATCGCCGTGCTCATGCTGACGCTGCTGATTGCCGACCGGTTTCTGTCCCGGGGCGTGCTCAACAAGATCCACGCTTCGCTGGAGCAGCTTTCCCAGGGCCTTCGCAAGCTGCGGGAGGGCGATCTCGCCTGCCGGCTGCCCGAAAATGCCGCCGATGAGTTTTCCGGTCTCCGGGCCGACTTCAACGCCACCGCCGCCCAACTCCAGCAATCGGTGGCTCAGGTGCGGGAAAGCGAGAAAAACCGGCAGGAGCTTTTGGCGGGCATTTCCCACGATCTCCGCTCGCCCCTCACCTCGATCCGCGCTTATGCCGACGGCCTGCTGGACGGCGTGGCCCAGACGCCCGAGGCGCAGATTCAATATCTCACCATCATCCGGGACAAAACCCGGGATCTTCAGGCGCTGGTGAACAAGCTCTTTCTCTTTTCCCGCATGGATCTGGGGGAAAACGCCGATCATCCCGAGCCAGTGTCGCTCCGCGACGAACTGGGCCTGCTCTGCCGGACGCTTGCGCCCGAATATGCCGAAAAGGGTCTTGTCATTTCCCTTTCCTGCTCCGGAGAGGGGCGCGTCATGGCCGATCCCGACACTCTCCACCGCATTCTTTCCAACGTAGCCGAAAACAGCCTGAAATACAAAGCCGCGTCCCGGGGGAGGCTGGACATCTCCCTTTCCGAAACGCCTCAATACGTTTCCCTCACGCTGCGAGACGACGGGCCCGGCGTTCCCCGCGAGGCGCTGCCCCATCTGTTCGACGCCTTTTACCGGGCCGATCCCTCCCGCAGCGGCCAGATACCGGGCAGCGGGCTGGGGCTGGCCATCGTTTCCCGCGCCGTGCGAAATATGCGCGGGCGCATCATCGCCCGCAACGCCGAGCCTCACGGGCTGCTGCTGGAGATCCAGCTCCCCCGTCTGGCGCAACTTGAATCCAAGGAGGTTTGAGCCGTGCAGAAGATCCTGATCGTAGAGGACGATCCCGCCATCTCCCGCATCGAGCGGGACTATCTGGAACTGAATCAGTTTTCCGTCACCGTGACGGAAAACGGAGAAACGGGCTTGCGGGAGGCCCTGACGGGCGAATATGACCTGATTTTGCTGGACGTGATGCTTCCGGGGATCGACGGCTTTGCCGTCTGCCGCGCCCTGCGGGAAAAGCAGGTGGACGTGCCCATTTTGATGGTCACCGCCCGTTCCGAGGATCGGGACAAGATCCGCGGACTGGGTCTGGGCGCCGACGATTACATCGAAAAGCCTTTTTCCCCCGCCGTGCTGGTGGCCCGCATCCGGGCCAATCTGGCCCAATACGCCCGCTTGCGGCAGGGCGCCGCGTCGGAGGAGGCGCTGACGGCGGGCGCACTGCGGCTGGAGCCCCGCTCCCGCAAAGTTTTTCTTTCTGGAAACGAGATCCCGCTGAAAAACAAGGAATATGAGCTGCTTTGGTTCTTCATGCGAAACGCGGGCATGGTCTTTGACCGGGAGACCCTTTATGAGCGGGTATGGGGCATGGAGGCGCTGGGCGACAATGCCACCGTGGCGGTGCATATCAACCGTCTGCGGGAAAAACTGGAGGAAAATCCCGCCGAGCCCCGGTATATCGTCACCGTCCGCGGCGCGGGCTATCGCTTTGAGGGCTGAGACGCGCTTTTCCAAAAACCGCCCAAGGGCGATTTTTAAGTTTATCCGCTGTTTATCTTTTGATTAAACAGAGTTTAACTTTCCCGGGTATACTAAGGCCATGAAAACAAAAACCGCTTGAAAGGAGCGATCATTATGACAGACCGAAACGATATGGAAATTACCGGGCTCTATGACGCCGGACAAGAAGCCGCCCCTGTGGAAAAGACTGTAACGGAGGCCGCCCGTGCCACTGTCGACGAGGTCGCCGCCGAAACCAAAATCGCTGAAGAATCTTCCTCGGCCAAAGACGCATTTATTCCTCACGAGGCCGATCACGCCTCCTTCGGCTCCGCCCAATGGCAGACCGCCGCGCAGGCCGACCCCGTCCAGCCCCAAAAGCACCGCAGGCCGGGCAAATCGCTGCTGGCAGCCGTGGCCGTTTTGCTGGCCGCCGCCCTGTGCTTTGGCGCGGGCTATGCCGGCGCCCGCTTGGCGGACAGCGCCAAAAACAAAGTGATTTTGCAGCAGATCGTCGCCCCCGACAGCGGCGACGACACCCGTCTTCCCGACGTGCCGGAGGGCGCGCTCACCTCGGAAGCGGTGGCCGAGCTGGTAAAAAGCTCGGTGGTTGCCATCACCACCGAACAGATGACCACCGGGAATTATTGGTTTGGCAGCTATGTCATTTCCGGCGCGGGTTCCGGCATCGTCATCAGCGAGGACGGCTATATCCTCACCTGTGCCCATGTAATCAACGGCGCCTCCAAAATCACCGTGGAGCTGAGCGACGGCACCACCCATGAAGCTCAGGTGGTTGGGATGTACGTCAACGGCGACGTGGCTGTGGTCAAGATCGACGCTGCGGATCTCACCCCCGTGGCAGTGGCCGACAGCGACGCGCTGCGCCAGGGCGCGGTATGCTATGCCGTGGGCAACCCCGAGGGCCGCTTTTCCGGCTCGATCTCCGACGGCATCGTTTCGGCTCTCGACCGCTCCATCACCGTACAGGTGGACAACGGCGGCCGCAGAGGCAGCAGTCTGTATGATATGTTCTACAACGGCGGCTACGGCACCGCCATCACCCTCAATGTGATCCAGATGACGGCGGCGGTTTCTCCCGGCAACTCCGGCGGCGCACTGTTCAACGACCGGGGCCAACTCATCGGCATGGTTTCCGCCAAGAGCTCCGACAGCGACTCCGAGGGGCTTGGCTTTGCCATTCCCTCCAACACCGCTATGGAGATCGCCTCGCAGCTCATTGCCACCGGCACCTATGAAGGCGAAGAGCAACGCTCCGGCAACGTCACGCCCACCGACAACAAGGCCATTCTGGGCATCACGGTGACGGTGCTGGACGCACAAAGCGCCGCTCAGTACAATGTAAGCGCCGGGGTTTATATCCGCTCGATCACAGAAGAGAGCACCCGCCGCGCCGGTCTGCGTGAGGGCGACCGCATCATCAGCGTGGACGACGTACTGGTGTCCCAGTCCTCCGACGTCACCGGCTATCTTGCAGGCAAAGCCCCCGGCGACGCGGTCACCGTCAACGTGGAGCGGGACGGCCGGATGGTTACCGTTCAGGTGACGCTGGTACAGAATCCCAACGCGAACTAACGCATTTTCCGCGTTTGATCAAAAAGTCCGCCGAAAGGCGGGCTTTTGTTCGAGGAATACCGCTCCATCCGCGCCGCTATACCCGCAAGCCTTTGCGTCCGCGGAACACGCCTTGATCGCCAATCCCTGCAGGATCAAATCAAAACCAAAGGGCCTGACATCTGCTCCCCGCAGATATCGGGCCCTTCCGGTCGCTTGATTCATTTTTGCCTGACTTTTTGGGTTCACTTCAAACGCCGCAGGACGGCTTTTTCAATCAAACTGCTTCAAAATATGCTGCTTCACGCCTTCCAGCGGGCTGGTTTTCCACGCCCCCGCTTTTTCGGTTTCGGCAAAGGGGATGATTTCATAAAAGTCCATGTGGGCGCCTCTGGCGAAGCCGTCTGGCTCCTCGCTGAAGAAATACTCGTCCCAGACCTTCTGCGACGCCCCGGCAAACCGCTTCGGTTCCAGATAGATCATTTTTTTCTTTTCCTCGTGGACGAAGGCGGCGGCGGACAGCGGCGAGAGTTTTTCATATTCTTCGGCTGGCACGTCGGCAAAGACGGCGGGCAGCGGCCCGGCCATGATGCGTTCCTCGCCCCGGAGGATGCGGATACCCAGCGCGTCGAAGGACAGGGCGCTTTCGGTAAAGGTAAGCTTGAGCAAAAGGCCTGTGTCGGTATAGGGGTGAACCCGCTGATAATCGGTATCAAAGATGAAATTGCCCAGTGAATAGAAAATGGCCTTACCGTCGGGAAAGGTCTCGTAGTTTTCGGGCACATGGGGATGATGCCCCACCACCACGTCGGCCCCCAACTCCAAAAACCGGAGATAGCGGTTCCTGGTATAGGGGTTGGGCAGGGCGGCAAACTCCTCGCCCCCGTGGGAAACGATGACGCACCAGCGACATTTTGCCTTGACCTCGGCGATGCGGCGGGCAAGCCCGTCCAGATCGTCCCAACGGAAAACGCCCGGCTGGGCGGCGGTGGCGGGGATGCATTCGGTCTGATAAGCCACGCCGATGAGGCCGATGCCGCCGGCCTCGTCCAGACAGACCGGCCGGGAAGCTTCCGTTTCGTTGATTCCGGCGCCGATGGTGCGGCAACCCAGTCCGGCGGCCAAACGGCGGGTGTTCACCAGTCCCTCGACGCCCGCGTCCATGATGTGGTTGTTGCCGATGCTCCAGATATCGGCGCCGATCTGCTGTAAAACGCAGGTGGCGGCAGGATCCATGGCATGGAAAAAGACGCCGTGGCTCCCGTTGTCCTCTGCCTGCATCACCGCGGCCTCTACGTTGGCCACCACATGGTCGGCGCTGTGGAAATAATCCAGAATGGTCTGATCCAGAAGCCGCTCGTCGGTCCATTTCCCGCTCATATAGCGGTCGAAGCCGATGTCGCCGGTGAATACGATGGACGTTTGCTGTTTCATACGCGCAGCCCTCCGACTTGTTTTTTCCATCATACCATAGATTCGTTGCCGGAACAACGGGAAAAAAAGAAAAAATTCTTTTTCTGATGTCAAATAATTTGCAAACAAAATTATATAAAATAGTTGACAAGTTTTGAAAATGGCGTATAATAAAAGCAGATCCGGAAAGGAGGCGTTTTCATGAGCAAAAGTGTCTATTCCCTGGTGCTGAGCGACGAGGTGGTGCGGGAGGTGGATCTGGAGGCCTATCGCCACGGACTGAGCCGCTCGGCCATGATCAATCAGATTTTGGCCGAGGCGGTATCCTATGTGACGCCGGAAAAGCGGATGCGGGAGATTTTTTCCCGGGTGGAGAGTCTGCTCACCGACGGCGGCATTTTCCAAACCCTGCTCCAGCCTTCGGACAGCATGATGAGCCTGCGCTCGGCGCTGGCTTATAAATACAATCCCAACGTGCGATACAGTCTGGAGCTTTCGCCCGGCGAAGCGGAGGAGGGCGAGCTGCGGGTGTCGCTGCGCAGTCAGAGCAGCAGCCTGATCCTGTATCTGGGGCAGTTCTTCCGCCTGTGGGATCAGATCGAAAAAACCTGTCTGCGTCCCGCGCCCCAGGCGGTGATCGAGGATGGACGCTATGTCCGCCGGATCCGCCTGCCCAAGGGCAGCCACGGGGAGCAGGGAGCCGTTCTGGCGGCTTATATCCGCGCCATGGACAGCGCCATGAAGCAGTTTTTCCGCCATCTGGACGATCCGCGCACGGCGGCCAGACTGGTGCGCGAGAGCTGTGAAAGCTATCTTCGCAGTTATCCCGCCCTGTAACGGACGGTTTTCCTGTCAGTTTCATCTCATATGGGAGGTGTTTTTATGAATCTCAATCAGTTTACCCAAAAGAGCGTTTCCGCGCTGCAAAGCGCCCAGAGCCTCGCTGTAGAAAACGGCAACCAACAGGTGGAGCAAAGCCATCTTCTGCTGGCTCTTTTGCAGCAGGAGGACGGCCTGATCGGCCAACTGGTGGATCGGATGGGCGTTCCAACCGACGCCTTTACCTCGGCGGTAAGCGGGTTGGTGGGGGCGTTGCCCAAGGTTTCCGGCGGCAGCCGGGCCGCCGACCAGATCTATATCTCGCAGGCGCTGGACCGCGCCCTCAACGCCGCCGAAAAGCAGGCGGGCCAGATGAAGGACGACTTTGTCTCGGTGGAGCATATCTTCCTCGGCCTGCTCAAGCAGCCGGAGGACGGCCTCAAGCGGCTGTTTTCCACCTTCGACATCACCGAGCAGCGGTTTTTGACCGCGCTGAAGGACGTGCGCGGCAGCGCCCGGGTCACTTCGGACAACCCGGAGGAGACCTATGACGTGCTGAAAAAATACGGGCAGGATCTGGTGGAGCAGGCCCGCGGGCAGAAGCTGGATCCGGTGATCGGACGGGACGGCGAGATTCGCAACGTCATCCGCATTCTCAGCCGCAAGACCAAAAACAACCCGGTGCTCATCGGCGAGCCCGGCGTCGGCAAGACCGCGATCGCCGAGGGTCTCGCCCAGCGCATCGTTAAGGGCGACGTGCCGACAAGCCTCAAGGACAGGACGATCTTTTCCCTCGACATGGGCGCGCTCGTAGCGGGAGCGAAATACCGCGGCGAATTTGAGGAACG
>JAFZPW010000061.1 GCA_017552495.1 Clostridia bacterium
GGACAAGTGCCGTGCGGCCGCAGGGCAGAGCCCGAGGCGATTTATTTGCCTTCCTCTGGCTCTTCAAAATTCTTCCCGAAACGAAGGTCGTCGAAATCGAACCGGGGTTTGGGAGTATAAGGACTGTCTCCATAAATGCGGGCGGTATCGCTCTTGGGATTGGGGGCAAAGGGATCGTCACGGTTCTCTGTCCCTTCCGGCATGTCGACCTCCGCCTCCTCCGTCTGCTGCGCCGCAGAGAAAACCTGCGTATGCTCCCCTGCAGACGAAGCGGGCTTTTCCTCCGGCTCAGCGGCGCGGAAGACCTGGGTCTGGTCCAGCATGGGCGCGGCGGGGGCCTGCTCGCTCACAGGTTCGGAATATGCGCCGTCCCCGTCCTCGGAAAGCGCAAGCACCTGCTCCATCTGGAGGATCCCCTGCTCCATGGCCTTGCGAATGCGGGCAGCGTAAGCGGCATTGGCCTTTTTGGCCGCCTCAAGCTGCCGCTGCGCCTCTTCGGTGGCCGTCTGCAGATCGGTGGTCTGCCGGGAAGCGGAGGTGCGGGCATCCCGCAGGATGCGCTCGGCCTCGGCCTCGGCGCGGCTGACAGTGTCCTTGGCGGACATCTGGGCGTTATACAGCGTTTTACGCAGATCCTCATCCACGGCGCGGTATTCCTCCAGCTTGTCCACCAAAACGCGCATTTTTGCCTTCAATGCGGCGTTTTCTTTATAAAGCGAGGAATAGTCGTTGAACACCGAATCCAAAAACTGGTCGATCTGCCCCATATCATAGCCGCCGAAGACGGCCTTTTCGAACTTTTGATCCTGAATTTCCTGCGGTGTAAGCATAGTTTACCCCCTTATTTCTAAGCGCTCAAAGCAGCCCGCGCACCAGGCTGAGCACGATCCACGCCGCTAAAAAAGAAAGATCCAGCGGAAAACGATCCATCCCGGGGATCCGATAAAGCAGCCGTCGGAAAGGGTCGATGATCGGTTCCACCACTGAGCAGACGATCTGATATACCCGACTTTCCCGAAGCTGCGGGATCCATGACATCACTGCCATCGCCAGCATCAAAAGCTGCAGGCTGTCCAGCAACAGGATCACCACCCGGCGGATCACATATGTCATGCCAAACAAGGGAACCCTCCCATCAGATGTAAAGACCGTTGTTTTCCAGCTCGTCGATCAGATCGCCCAGAATGTCCACGTTATAGGGCGTGATAATAAAGGTGCTGTTGGCCACTTTTTTGATCTTGCCGTCCTGCGCGTAGGTCACGCCGCTGAGAAAATCCACCAGACGGCGGGCAACATCCTTGTTGGTCTGTTCCAGATTGAGCACGACGGTGCGCTTTTCCCGCAGATGATCGGCCACGTCCACGGCGTTTTCAAACTTTTCGGGCTTGACCAGCACCACCGAAAGCTGCGTGGTGGCGTTGATGTTGACCACCCTGTTGCTGCCGGCGCTGCGGCGAAAATCGGTCATGGGGATGCTGTTGTCCTCTTCGGTCTTGACGGCTCGGCTGCGTCCGGGATTGCCCACGGCCTCCAATTCTTCCTCTTCGTCTTCCTCATCCTCGCCCTTGGCCCATCGCTTGAGATCGTCCATAAAACTCATAGAAAAGCTCCTTTCGCTTTTGTGTTCTGCGGCAAACGCAGCCGGAGAACACCGTTTTATCCTATCTATATCTATTCTATTATGCCGTTTTTTCAGCTTTATGTCAACAGTTTTCCCCAGGTTTCAAGCGGCTTTACCGCTTATTTTCGATAGACCACCTGATTTTCCTCCAAACCGCTGCCCTGAACGATGATCCTGTCGTAGCGATAAAGCCCCGTCTTGGCCGATTCCGCGGTGGGAACAAGATAATAACTGTCGGTCTGATACACCCACGACACCGGCTTGAAGGTCACCACGCTGCCGTCCAGCACATAAACGCCCCAGCGTCCGTCGTTTTGCCGCAGGGCGCGGGTCGGCACCTTGAGCCCGGTATAGACATTGGTGACGATGTCGATATCCTGCTGACGGGAGGTCAGATACTCCGGTTGCATCCGGTCGCTTTCGAGCACCAAAACGGCCCTTCCGTCGTCATAAGTCTGAAGCCGAACGATCTCTGCGGTGATCTCGCCGCCGCCCAGCCCGGGGAAACTGACCCGCGCCGCGCTGCGCTGCTGCAGCGCCGTGGCCTGCTCAGCAGTCAGGACGGTAACATAATACCAGCAAAAGCCGGTTGTCACCGTCCCCACGCCGCCAGCATCCTCCGCCGGATCCAGGCGTTCCAGCATATCGGGGGTGATTTCAGCCAGCATATCGGGGGTCAAAACGCTTTCATACCCGTCGATGCCGCTGACAAAATAGCCGGATACCGGCGCTTTCAGCCGGCTGCTGCCCGAAAAGGCCTGCTTTTGCTGGGTTTCCATTTGCTTCTTCAGCTCGCCGATGCGGGCTTCAAAGGTTTCGCGGTCGATCTCGCTGCCGCTGCGGCTGACAATAAGCTGCTGCACGGCGGCGTAATCCCCGCCGATGCGGGAGGGATCTCCCTGCGCCAGCGCCGCCGAGATCGCCGTCATATCATCGAAGATCAGCCTGTCCAGTTTAGCGCTGTCTGTTCCACTGATGAACATGGAATACGCGTATTCCAGCGCGTCCAGCCGCGTCTGCATCGTGCGGGCGGAATCATAGGTCTGGCGGGCGCCGTCGTCGCTGAAAAACACGGCGATATTTTCGCCCTTGGAGACCTTTTCCCCGTCGCTCACCAGATATTCCGCCGAAGCGCCGGTCTCGCCCGTCACCACGGTCTGCCCCCGGACGAACCAGCCGCTGGCCGAAATTTTGTCCTCCACGGTGATCTCCAACGCGTCCACCGTCCGAATCTGACGGGTCAGATTTTCCATCACCTGATAGCCGATGTAGGCCAAAAGAGCCGCCACCAGCAGCGCGGTGAGAAGGATGCTGCCTTTACGTTTCATATGTACTCCTGACAGAGGGCGGACGCTCCGTGCGGTCCTCCTGCCATGTCCGCAGCGGGCGCTGCGGGATGATGGTGGAGATGGCGTGCTTATAAACCAGATATTGCTTCCCCTCATAATGGAGCAATACGGTAAAGCCGTCGAATGCCGTGATTACGCCTTTCTGCTGAAATCCGTTGGTGAGAAAGACGGTCAGCGGCATCCGCTCGCGCCGCGCCTCATTCAAAAATGTGTCCTGCAAATTGCTTTTGATTCTGTTTTCCATGGTGACTCCCCTTTTCTCAGGTTTTTTCGTCACCAGTATACCCGCATTTCCGCAAATATTCTGTCGATTCCTGCAAAATGCTGTTCAAATCGGAATCTTCTTTTCGGATGATCCAATGGATCCGCTCGTCCCGCCGGAACCAGGTGAGTTGACGCTTGGCATAGTTGCGGGATTTTTGCCGGATCCGATCCGCCGCTTCCTCCAGCGTGGCCTCGCCCCGAAAATAATCGGCGAGTTCCTTATAACCGATGGCCTGAGCCGCCGTCCCCCGCAAAAGACCCTCGTCCAAAAGGGCGCGCACCTCGCGCAAAAGCCCCTGCGCCAGCATCTCGTCCACCCGGCGATCGATGCGGTCATAAAGCAGCGACCGGGGCTCGGCCGTCAGTCCCAGCATCACCGCGTCGAAACGGGGCGGGCGCATTTGCGTTCGCAGATTGTGGGCCGTGATGGTTTCGCCGGTGGCGCGGAAAACCTCCAGCGCCCGCAGGATGCGGCGCTTGTCGTGGATATGAAGCCGCGCCGCGCTGTCCGGATCCACGGCGCAAAGCTGCGCCAGCATCCGCTCCGGTCCGTTTTTCTCCCATTCCGCCGCCAGCTCGTCCCGCAGGCCGGAATCCTCGCCGCAGGGCTGATAGCCCGCGCCCCGGATGAGCCCGTCGATATACAGTCCCGTCCCGCCGCAGACGATGGGAAGGTTTCCTCTGGCAAGGATGCTGTCCACGCAGGCGCCCGCCTCCTGGACATAGCGGGAAACCGAATACTGCTCGCCCGGGTCGGCCACGTCCAGCATATGATGGGGGACGACGCCCATCTCTTCCGCAGTTGGCTTGGCAGTGCCGATGTCCATGCGGCGATAGATCTGCATGGAGTCTGCCGACACCACCTCGCCGCCCAACCGTTTTGCCAGCGCGACGGAAAGCGCCGTTTTTCCGGAGGCCGTCGGCCCGCAGATGACAACAATCTTCCCGCTCATACGACGCGTTTGAACAGTTTTTCCAGTTGATAGCGGGAAAGATAGGTGACACAGGGCCGCCCGTGGGGACAATTCCGCACATTGGAGTCAGCCAGAACAGCTTCAGCAAACCGCTGCAGCTCCTGCGTGTCCGTATTCATGCCCGCCTTGACGGCGGCCTTGCAACTGATGCTTTTGAGCAGCTCGTCCAGCAGTTCGTTGTCCGTGCCCCGGTGGGACAAAAGCCGTGCGCCGATCTCCGAAAGGACAAAGGGGATGTCCTGCTCGTCCAGATACATGGGGGCTTCCCGCACCAGAAGCGCGCCGCGCCCGAAATCCTCCACGGCAAAGCCCGCTTGCCGGAGCAGACCGGCATGCTCCAGGCAGGCGTCCTTTTCCACCTGGCTCAGCGTCACCGTTTTCGGCGTAAGCAAAAGCTGCGACGGCTGTCCGTCCAGGCCGGCCTTGATGCGGTTAAAGAGCATCCGCTCGTGAGCGGCGTGCTTATCGATAAGCCAAAGGCCGTCTTTGTCCTCGGCGATGACATAGGTGTGAAACACCTCGCCCAGCACTCGCACCTGCACGCTCTGAGGTTCCGTCCCTGCGGGGTTTGAAGACGCAAGCCCGGCTGGCCGCGCCGGTTCGGCGGGCGTTTCCGCTGGTTTTGGCTCCTCGGTGGACGCCAAGGAAACCTCCTGCTTCACCGGATCAAAGGCCATGGGGTCGATCACCGGCTCCACCAGAGGCGGAAGCTTGTCCTTGGCGGGTGATGCGCCGGTTTTGGTCTGATAGGGCATGGCGGCGGGCTGCTTCTGGGCTACGGCGGCGTGAGCGGTCTGATAGGTTTCGGCAAAGGTGGGGACTTTTCCCCTGCCGTCCACATGGAGATCCATCTTCTGCTGCCCGGCTGTGAGATGATCCTCCCGCGGAACCAGCAGATTGGGTTTTTGCCGCAGCTCCTTCAGTTCGCCATTGGCCTCCAGCGCTGCCGCCACACTCTGATACACGGCGGAAAAGACTTCTTTCTCGCGTGAGAACTTGACTTCCAGTTTGGCGGGATGGACGTTGACATCCACCGCGGAAAGGTTGAGCCGAAGATCCAGATAGCAGACGGGGTAACGTCCCGTCATGATCCGCCCCTTGTAAGCCTCCTCTACGGCGGCCGACAGCAGGCGGGAATGAATGTAGCGCCCATTGATGTAAAATGCCTGCTGCGCGCGGGTAGCGCGGGTGACCTCGGCAGGAGAAATGAAGCCGGAAACGGCGATCTCCCCAAAGGCGCCGGAGATGGCCAGCAGTGATCCTGCAAGATCCCGCCCGCCGCAGGCATAAATGGCCGAGCGCATTTTGCCGTCGCCCGGCGTGGAAAAGATCTCGCGTCCGTCGCGGATCAGGCGGAAAGCCACCTGGGGATGGGAAATGGCGATCTGGGCCGCCGCCGATTCGGCATAGGCGGCCTCGGTGGCGTCTTTTTTGAGAAATTTGGCCCGGGCGGGGACATTGAAAAACAGATCCCGCACCACTACGGTAGTGCCCTGCGGACAGCCGGTTTCGCCATAGCCTGTCTCTTCCCCCCCCTCGATGGTGATCTGCACGCCCGCTTCATAGTGCCTGGTGCGGGTAAACAGATCCACCCGAGAAACGGCGGCAATGGCCGCCAGCGCTTCGCCCCGGAAGCCCAGCGTCCCGATGGCCGAAAGTTCGCTCTCGCGCCGAAGTTTGCTGGTGGCGTGGCGCAAGAAGGCCGTTCGAACATCCTCTGGCAGGATGCCGCTCCCGTCGTCGGTGACACGGAGATAGGCAATCCCCCCGTGGCGAAACTCCACCGTCACATGCTTCGCCCCCGCGTCAACGGCATTTTCCAGCAATTCTTTTACCACCGAACCTGGCCGTTCCACCACCTCGCCCGCGGCGATCAGGTTGGCCAGTTGCGGTGACATTTGATAGATCTGTGCCATGCTTGCTCCCTTCCGGCGGCGGGACGCGCCGCCCTGTGTGCGTAAATGCTCAGCTTCCCTTTGCCTTTTTGCTCAGTTGATACAAAAGACCCAGTGCCTCGATCGGGCTCAGCGTGTCCGGCATTCCCCGCAAAGGCGACGCCTTTGCGGGGACCCCGCTTTATTTTGCTTCGGTCGGGCTTTCCCGCCCTCCCTGCGCAGACGGCGGCACCCGCCGCCGCGGCGCTTTGCGCCGTATTCCCTTTCGCCGGACTCAGCTTTCCTTTGCCTTTTTGCTCAGTTGATACAAAAGACCCAGCGCCTCGATCGGGCTCAGCGTGTCCGGCATTCCCCACAAAGGCGACGCCTTTGCGGGGACCCCGCTTTATTTTGCTTCGGTCGGGCTTTCCCGCCCTCCC
>JAFZPW010000005.1 GCA_017552495.1 Clostridia bacterium
GAGTTCGACATCATGTACGGCGAGGGCATCTCCAAGTTGGGCGAGCTGGTGGATATGGGCGTGAAATTCGGCTTTTTGCAGAAATCGGGGGCTTGGTTCTACCGGGACGATGAGCGTCTGGGACAGGGCCGCGACGCCGCCAAACAGTATTTCAAAGAGCATCCCGAGGCGGCCGAGAAGATCGAGGCGGCCATCGTAGAAAAACTGACGGGCAAGGAACCCGCTGCCCCCGCCGCCATGTCCGCGAAATCCGCCGAAGGCAAGACCGCGCCCCGCGCCGCAAAGGGCAGCGTGGAGGTCTTTGCCGACGATTTTGAAGACGACGATTGAGCGAATGGATGACCCGCCGGGTCGCCGGAGGAGCTATGGATGAACGCGTGAAGCAGGCGGCGCTGGAAACAGCGGCCCATATTCTGCAATACCGGAACCGCAGTCGGCAGGCGTTGTATGACCGCCTGCTGGAAAAGGGCGTGCCGGAGGAGGCCGCAGCGTATGCCGTGGCGCGACTGAAGGAGTTGGGTTATCTCAACGACTTCGAATACGGCAAAGCACTGCTGCGGGATCTTGCGGCGCGGGGCTATGGAGCGCGCCGCATCCGCATGGCTCTGCGGGAAAAGAACCTGGAGCCGGAGGACATAGAAGCCGTGATGGCGGAGTACGTCCCCGATGAGAGCCGCCTGCGAATCCTTGCCGCGGCGAAGCTCGAGGGGCAGATTCCAGACCGGAAGACCTTGAAGCGGACGGCCGACAGTCTGTTTCGCCGGGGCTTTTCCTGGGAGGAGATCCGCGCCGTCCTGCGGGATTATGCCGCCATGGCGGAGGACGGGGACGACGACCGGATTGAATAAAAAGAACCCCGCTTTTGCGGGGGCGGGAGCGATTATGAAGGAAACAAACACGAAAATTTATCTTCTTTCTCTGGGATGCGCCAAAAATCTGGTGAATTCCGAACTGATGCTGGGGCGGCTTCGGGCGGCGGGCATGGAAATCTGTGACAGCCCCACAGGGGCGGACGCTGCCATTGTCAACACCTGCGGCTTTATCGACAGCGCCAAAAGCGAGGCCATCGAGGCCATTTTGGAACTGGCGGAGTTGAAAAAGCAGGGACAGATCCGGGCGCTCATTGTCACCGGCTGTCTGACCCAGCGGTATCAGGGCGAGTTTCTCACCGAACTGCCCGAGGTAGACGCCGCGCTGGGCACCGGCAGTTACGACAGCATTGTGGAAGCGGTGCGCGGCGCGTTGGCCGGAAAGGAACACAGCGCCTATTTCGATCCCCGGGAAAACAGTCTGCTCACAGGCGAGCGAATCCTTTTGACACCGGGGTATTCCGCCTATCTCCGCATTGCCGAGGGCTGCGATAACGGCTGCTCTTTTTGCGTCATTCCCAAAATTCGCGGGCGATTCCGCTCGGTTCCCATGGAGGAATTGGAGGCCGAGGCGCGCCGCCTGGCGGCGGCAGGGACGCGGGAACTTTTGATCGTGGCGCAGGACATCACCCGTTACGGGTTGGATCTTTACGGAAAATGCAGTCTTGCGGCGCTTTTGCGCCGGCTGGAGCGGGTGGAGGGCCTTCGCTGGATCCGCCTGCATTATCTCTATCCCGACGAGATGGATGATGAGCTGCTGGAGGTCATCGCCGCCAGCCGCAAGATCCTGCACTATTTCGATATCCCCATTCAACACGTCAACGACAGGATCCTCAAAGCCATGAACCGGCGGGGCAGCGGCGCGCTCATCCGCGAGCGTATCGCCCGGTTGCGGACTCTTGTGCCTGACGCCATTATTCGCACCAGCCTGATTGTGGGCTTTCCCGGAGAGACCGAGGCGGAATATCGGGAACTATACGAGTTTTTGGAAGAATACCGGCTTGAACGGGTGGGCGTTTTCTGTTATTCTCAGGAGGAGGGTACTGCGGCCGCCGCCCTGCCCGGTCAGATCCCCGAGACGGTCAAGGAGCGCCGCCGGGCCGAGATCTATGCCCTGCAGGAGCGGATCATGGACGCCTTTTCTCAGAAACAGATCGGCCGCACGCTGGAGATTCTCTGCTGCGGACGGGACGAGGAGGGCTGCTTTGGCCGGAGTTATATGGATTCCGTTGACATCGACGGAACGGTGTATTTTACCAGTGAAACTGCGCAGGAAGGCGATTTTGTTTCCGTTTGCGTGGACTATGCCGAGGGATGCGATCTTTATGGCCGCGCCCTTTCGGAAGTATGATTTTCAGGAGGTTTTGCTATGACGATCCCCAATATTCTTACCTGTATCCGGATGCTGCTCATTCCCGCGTTCATGATTCTGGCCTATCGCCATACGCCGGGCTGCGATCTGGCGGCGCTCATTGTTTACGTTATCGCCTGTATCACCGATTTTGTGGACGGAAAGCTGGCCCGCGCCTGGAACCAGGTGACAAACTTCGGTAAATTTATGGATCCCGTTGCCGACAAGCTGCTGGTGATGGCGGCGCTGCTGATCTTTGTGGAGGACGGCACCATCGCCGCGTGGATGGCGGCCGTCATTCTGGGACGGGAATTTCTGGTGTCCTCGCTGCGGATGGTGGCGGCCGCCGACGGACGCGTCATCGCTGCCAACTATTGGGGCAAGGTCAAGACCACGATCACCATGATTACCCTGATCTTCCTGCTTTTGCGGCTGGAGCCCGTGATGCTGGGGCCGGTCTCGCTGCAAACGGTGCTCATCTGGCTGACGGTGATCCTCACCGCCATCTCGGGCGCCACCTATGTCATCGACAATCTGGATGTGGTCAAAGACGGTTTCACTCAGAAAGGAAAAGGAAAATAAGCTATGCTGCTGTATAACTCGCTTACACACGACAAACAGGAATTTTTCACCAACGAGCCCGGCAAGGTCAAACTCTATACCTGCGGGCCCACGGTGTATCATTATGCCCACATCGGCAATCTCCGCACCTATATGATGGAAGACGTTCTGGATAAATACCTGCGCTATCTGGGCTATGACGTGCTGCGGGTAATGAATATCACCGACGTGGGTCATTTGTCCTCCGACGCCGACA
>JAFZPW010000062.1 GCA_017552495.1 Clostridia bacterium
CCTTTTTTGAAAAAAATTCGATATTTTTCAACTTCTACGGTTCGTATTTGCGAAACAGAATAATTCGCTGGTTTCTCCCCCGAATTTATACTTTTGGTTATGATTTGCGTGGTCTCCCCGCTATCCTGCGCCAGATCTCTGCCAGGCGAAAGCGGAGAATGTATCCTTCGTCCGAAAAAATCAGGCCGATCTCGTCCTCCGTCAGCCCTGCTTCCCGCGCCGCCCGTTCCACATCCGTCTGGCAGACGCCGGCGCACAGCGGCGGGTAGATTACGCACCACCAGTTATGTCCCTCGGCGCTACCGATCTCCACACGCACTGCGTCATAGATCCCGGCGGGCAGGGAAAAAGTTTCGTACTCCCGCCGCTCGAACCAGCACTTTTCAAAGCTGACACGCACCGGTTCCTCCGATCCTGCCTCCTGCAGTGCCTCTTGCGCCGCCCGCTCCAGCCTGTCCAGCAGCGCGGCGTCTGGCTTTCCCGCGTTTTTTGCCGCCTCCAGCACTGCGTCGCGTACCAGCAGTTTGCGGGCCTGATCCGTTTCACTGTCGGAATTGGCCAGCACATGCAACCGAGTCAGTTTTTCCGCCAGCGCCTCCCGGGCGTTCAGCGGCAGCGCTTGGGTCATCATTGCCGCCACCAGCATCACGACGAGCGTCCGTTCCACAAGATTCCATTTCATGCTTTCCGCCTCCTTATCTTCTGCCATAAGCATCGGCAAAAAAGGCAAAAATGATTCCGGTTTTTTGAAAAAATGGGCATAACGGCTGGATTTTCGTGAAAAATAGGCAAAAAGGAGCGATGCTGCATGAGATTACAACGTAAAATCCGCATTTTTGCCGTCCTGACCGCGCTGCTGCTGACCGTTATCCTGACGGCGGCGCCCCAGGCGGCCGTTTATCAGCAGGGCAGCCGGGGCGAAACCGTCCGCGCCATTCAAACCAAACTCAAGCGCTGGGGCTATTACACCGGCGCGATCGACGGCGTTTACGGCAAAAAGACCACCGCCGCCGTGCGGCTCTTTCAGCAGAAAAACGGGCTGACTGCCGACGGCGTCTGCGGCGAAAAGACGCTGGCGGCGCTGGGGATCGGCGGCTCTTCGGTTTCCGCCGCAAGCGACAACGATTATTATCTTCTGGCCCGTGCCATCTCCGCCGAGGCGCGGGGCGAGCCCTATATCGGGCAGGTGGCGGTAGGCGCCGTGATCCTCAACCGAGTGAAGCACCCCTCTTTTCCCTCCACCGTGGCGGGAGTGATCTACCAGTCGGGAGCCTTCAGCTCGGTAGCGGACGGACAATTTGCATCGGTGACCATCACCGACAGCGCCCGCAAGGCCGCCCGGGACGCTCTGAACGGCTGGGATCCCACCGGCGGCGCCATCTATTTTTACAATCCCGCCAAAAGCACCAGCAAATGGATCTTTTCCCGTCCGGTGGTGTTGACCATCGGGGATCATGTGTTCGCCAAATAAAAGCGAAACATCTCTTTCATGCAGAAAAGGAGCGGCTGCCGCCGCTCCTTTCTAATGCATATTTCAGATTTCTGCATGTTTCAGAGTTGCAAGACATATTTGCAGGCGCTTTCGTCAGGATCGCTAAAATAATGCTCCTCGATCCTGTCCAGCCGATAGCCGCAGCTTTCAAAGACCCGCCGCATGGCGGCGTTGCTGAATCGGGTCTCTCCGCAAAAGCGCCGCATTCCCAGCGGCTCCATCTCCGCCGCCACATGATGCAGCAGGCGCCGGGCCAGCCCGCGCCCCCGCCAATCGGGATGAATGGCCAGATTCATCAGTTTGACGTAATCATCTTCCCCCTGCCAATTATAAATATAGACGCAGCCTGCCTGCCGCTCGCCGTCCATCAGGGCGTAATAGACCGCCCGTTCGTCGGCCAGCAGTTCGTCCCAATCCTCGCTTTTCCAAGAATCCGTTGGAAAGCAGAGCCGTTCCAGCGCCAGCATTTCCGGCCTGTGCGCAGCTCCCCACTTCACAATAGAAAGCATTCCATCACCTCATTATAATAAGAAACAGTCAGAAAAGCGCCGCCACCGCCGCGAGATCGGGAACCGCGCAATCCGCAGCAGGACAGTCTGCCGGCATAAGCGCCGCCAGCCCCTGCCGCACCCAGACCGTACCCATTCCCAGTTCCCTGGCGGGAATAAGATCGTTGTCGGGCCGGTCACCGATCATCACCGCCTGCTCCGGCCGGCATTTGGCAAGGGCAAGCGCCCGCGCAAAGATCGCCCGGTCCGGCTTGGAAACGCCGGCTTCTGCCGAGGACACCACCACATCGAAAAGATCTTCCAGTCCCCACGCCTTCAGCCGTTCCGAAAGCCCGGGCGCTTGATTGGCGATGATACCCAGCCGATATCCCTGCGCTCTCAGCCGTTGCAGGGTCCCCGAAACGGCCGGATAAAGACGCTCCTCTTCCCCGGGCCACGGCGTTTTGGCAAGACCGAAAAAGCGAATGGCCTCGGCATTGCCGTCTTTGCCCTGCCGGGCAAAGGCCCGCCGCCTTTCATCAAAGGCCGCAAAGGAAATCCCCGTCCCCGCCAGCATTTCCCGCGCCCTGCGGTCATAGGCCGCGGTTTCATCCACAAGGGTGGTTCCCACGTCAAAAAAGAGCCACGAAACCGTCATTTCGCATCATCCTCTCATTTCACAGTGTTTTCCAAAATGGAAAAAGC
>JAFZPW010000063.1 GCA_017552495.1 Clostridia bacterium
GGCGGGGCAGACCGTCCACGGCGCGCAGACTTTTCTCATCGTCGCCGTTGACAATGACGAGTCCGGATTCGGGCGTGAGCATGGCGTAGCGGCGGAAGGAGGCGATGATGTCGTCGGTGTCTTTGAAAAAGTCTACATGATCTTTGTCGATGTTGAGAATCACGGCGATAGAAGGATGAAAGGACAAAAACGAGTTCTGGTATTCGCAGGCCTCCGCCACAAACAGATCGCTGTGGCCGATGCGCAGCGTCCCGCCGATGGAGCGAAGGTCGCCGCCCACCATTACCGTGGGATCCAGCGCGGCGGCTTCGGTAAAGGTGGCGATCATGGCGGTGGTGGAGGTCTTTCCATGGGTTCCTGCCACGCATACCACATGGGGATAATGCTTCATGATCGTGCCCCACGCCTCGGCACGGGACAGAACGGGAATACCCGCCGCGTTTGCGGCGATGATTTCGGGATTGCTGTCGGGAATGGCGGCGGTACGGATGACAAGACCGGCGCCCTCCACGTTTTCGCTCCGGTGTCCAATGACGACGGGGATCCCGGATTCGCAAAGCTGATGTGTATAAACCGATTCGTCCCGGTCGCTGCCGCGGACGGATGCGCCCATTTCCCGCAGCATCCGGGCCAGCGCACGCATGGAAACACCGCCGATCCCAATGAGGTGGATCGGCTTGTCGGAATGAAACAGATTCCTCTCTTGATTGATCTGACGCTCTTCGCTCATATAACGACCTTCCCGGGCATTTGCCCCTTGAATGATGGTTGCAGTTGGGCCGTCGTTTGCAGATACCCATACTTCAAATCAGTATAGCATATATTTTTGCGTTTGCATAGTGCTTTTTCTGGCGGGTCGTGCGGAATTTGACAGAGCGCCGCGCCCTGTGCTATGATCGCATCAAGCGTCAGTCGCCCCGCCCGGCAAGTGGATAGGGGCAGACAAGGAGAGAAAAGCGGGGCATGGCTGCGCCAAAGCGGAAGCGCTGCGTCGTGAAATGGTTATGAACCAAAAGCATACTGCCAGAAAAACAGCCTATACCGCCATGGGGGCGGCGCTCATCACCATTTGCGCGTGGATCGCGGTGCCGACGGCGGTGCCCTTTACCATGCAAACCTTTGCGGTTTGCCTGATCGCGGCGCTGTTCGGTGCCAAACAAGGCGTTTTCACCGTGGGAGGATATCTTCTTTTGGGATTGCTGGGTTTGCCGGTTTTTTCGGGATTCCGAGGGGGAGCCGGGGTGTTGGCCGGAGTGACCGGCGGCTATCTTGTGGGGTTTTTGGTTACGGCTTTGACAGTGGGGGTCGCCGTGGAGCGTTTTGGCCGCAAACTGACCGTGTTATGCTTGTCGATGGCAGCGGGGATTTTGCTGTGCTATGCCTTCGGCACCGCGTGGTTTGTCGTCGCTTACGGGAAAGCAAACGGCTCCATCGGCATCGGAACGGCGCTTGGCTGGTGCGTGATACCGTATTTGCTGCCGGACGCGGCAAAGATCGCGCTGGCCGCCGCCCTGACCATCCGACTGTATCCGCATCTTCCCGGCAAAAACGGATAGGATATTGAATATTGCGGTCCGGAGAAATTTGCTCCGGGCCGTAATATTTTATCGGCGCGAGCCGGAAACCAAACGGCACGCCTTTCAGACCAAACGCATAGATTGGCCTGAAAGGGAGGTGTCTGTTTGAACAAAAGGTATTATTTTGCCATTCTGGAGGGTGACCGTCGGCAAAATGTGTTGTATGAATTGCTCACTGCCGGGGGATATGAAGCGCAGATTTTGCCGGATTGCTCCCGGTGGAAGGAGGAAAATCTGCCGCCGCCCGGCGCGGTGCTGGTGACGGCGTCTGCATCGCCGGCTTTGCGAAACGCCGCGGAAAAAGCAGGCTTTCGTTTGCTGGAATACGGCGCCTTGCCGTCATTCCAGCGGGAAAACGGTGTGATTACGGCCGAGGGCGCGCTCCAGATCGCCATGCGGCATCGGCTTCGGATCCTGCGGGGCAGCCATGCGCTGGTGATCGGATGGGGAAACATCGGAAAGCCCCTGTCCGCCATGCTGCAAGCACTGGGGGTTACCGTAGGCGTTGCCGTACGCCGGGAGGAGCAGCTCTGGCAGGTGCAGGCCGAAGGGTATCGCCCGATCCTTTCGGGGACGCTGGAGCAGGAGGCGGGAGAATTTGATTTGATTTTCAACACTGCTCCGGCTTTGGTTTTGACGGAAGCGGTTTTGGAGCAGCTCCATCCACGTGCGCTGGTAATCGACCTTGCCTCCCGGCCGGGCGGGGTTGACCGCAAGGCGGCGGAACGGATGGGAGTCAAATCGGTTCAGGCATTGGGCTTGCCCGGCCTGCTGACCCCTGTTTCGGGTGCGATTGCCATTCAAAATGCTGTAGAGCAGTTGCTCAAGGAGGAACATCATGACAAATAAGCGCATCGGCGTCGCCCTTACGGGCTCCTTTTGCACCTTTTCCCAGGTACTACCCGTGATTCGCGGATTGACGGAGCAGAATACAGTCACCGCGATCTTGTCACCCGCCGCCGCAACGACGGATACGCGGTTTTACCGGGCGGAGGATCTTCGGCGGGAACTGGAGCAAATCACGGGCAACCCGCTGATGACCACTATCCCGCAGGCCGAGCAGATCGGTCCCCAAAAACTCTTTGATGTGCTTTTGGTTGCTCCCTGTACCGGAAACACCATGGCAAAGCTCAACTGCGGCATCACCGACACCGCGGTTTTGATGGCGGTCAAAGCGCAATTGCGAAACGACCGTCCGGTGGTACTGGCCTTTTCCACCAACGACGCGCTGGGCGCGGCGGCGGTGAATATCGGCGCGCTGCTGAACCGCAGGAATCTGTATTTCGTACCCTTCGGGCAGGATGATCCCGAAAAAAAGCCCCGTTCCATGGCCGCCGGCTTTGGCTTGTGTGAAGCCACGCTGGACGCCGCGCTGGAGGGTCGGCAGCTTCAGCCCGTTTTGCTGTGAGGAATTGACATTTATAAAAAGAGGGTTATACTGAAAACAGATAAACAGGAAAAGGGGAGAAGATAATGAATCAGAGCACCGCCTGCGTCCCAAAAGCAAGACAGCTTCCCGACGGCTTTGTCTATGCGGACGAATGGATCGAGGATTGCGTTATTGACGCCAAATATGCCGGAACCGATAATTTCATGGGTCGGCCCGCCGACGGATACGAACAGCCGTTGGTGGTGATGAGCAAAGCGGTGGCCGAGGGTTGTGTCAAGGCGGCGGAGTTGCTGCGGAAGCGGGGATATGTCCTGAAAATTTTTGACGCTTACCGTCCGCAGCGGGCGGTGGACGATTTCTGCCGCTGGGGCGGGGACGCCTGTGACATTCGCCGAAAACCGATCCAATATCCAAACATTGAGAAAAAGGAAATGTTCGAGCAGGGCTATATCGCACGCCTTTCCGGACATACCCGAGGAAAGGCCGTGGATCTGACGCTGGTAGACAGCGGGACGCACCAGGAGCTGGATATGGGTTCCGGTTTTGATTATATGGATCCCCGCAGTTGGACGGACAGCGAGCAGGTCACGCCGGAGCAGCGGCAAAACCGATATATCCTGCGCGATGCCATGCTGGCGGCTGGATTTGTTCCATATGAGCGGGAATGGTGGCATTTCAGCGTGGAGCCTGAGCCGTATCCCGATACGTATTTTGATTTCCCCATTCGATGATCGTGGAGGACAGAAAAAATGAACCGTGCCGATCCAAATGAAATTTACCGCCTGTTGGAAACCTTGTCGATCCCATATCGGAAACGCGAGCATCCCGCTGCGTTTTCCATGGAAGAACTTTCTGCCGTGGAGAATGCACTGAGGGCGGCGTTTTGTAAAAACCTGTTTCTTTGCAACCGACAAAAGACGGATTTTTATCTTTTGCTGATCCGGGAGGACAAACGTTTTCGCACGTCGGAGGTGTCCAAACGCATCGGCGCCTCCCGCCTCAGCTTTGGCGAGGAAGAAGCGCTTTTTACGCTTTTAGGCGTGCATCCCGGTGCAATCACGCCGCTGGGACTGGTTTTTGACGAGGAGAAGAAGGTGCGTCTTTTGATCGACCGGGATTTGCTTTCCTGCGAGGAGATTTGCGTGCATCCCTGTGTCAACACAGCCAGCGTCGCGCTGAAAACAGCGGATCTTCTCGACAAGTATATTCCCTTTACAGGTCATATTCCGCAGTATTTGGAGATCACCGGAAACACGAATTAAATGCAAAGCCCTTTTCCGGCCCGCGGCATTCGCCGCGGGCCTTTTTTGCCGTTTATCCAAACAATTTGCCACAAAATGGTATTTGAAAACCATGCATCGTGTATGCATAGAAACACTTGACAATAATTATAAATAAAACTATAATAAAAATAACGCAATAATAACGTGTGATAACCGTTTATTCACGGAAATGACAGAGGAGGATCGATATGAAGAAGCATCGTGTTTTTGCAATCGCACTGGCGGTTTTGCTGCTGGTGCAGCTTGCGCCGGTGCCAGCGTTTGCTGGCGGCCTCAGCGTTGGCGGCGACGTCTATGGCGGCGGCGACTTTGGCGAGGCCCGTCCCTCCAGCGTCCACGTAGCCAGCGTCAAAAAAACATGGCTCTATGCCGATGGTGCGGAGATCCCCGCCGACGAGCTGGCCGCTCTCATCGACCAGGGCGTGATCCCCGAATCGGTGGATATCTTCTATGTCCTGCTGTCCTCGGACGACTCTCAAGTTGGATTTGCTATCCCGGACAAGTATCATGACGCCATTGATGCATACATGAGAGAGCATTATGAAGAATATGAACCGGGTATGTATGGATATGATATTTGTTGTCTGCTTGATCGGATTTTTGTTTGTTTGGGTCGGATCCCGATCGATGAGCTGGAAAACCTGGGTTGGAACGCGGATGGATGGCTTCAGTGGGAAGAGGCCTCCTATGGGCCGATTTGGTTGAATCTATACGATTTGATCTATGATGATGACGGGAACCCTTCCCAGGCTTACATTAACCTGGATGACATCGTCGGCTGGTCCAAGCAGACCCTGTCCCAGGACAACAACTGGCGCTTTGGTGTCTGTCCTTTTCTTCACGGGTATGGAAATGATAATTATGTTGTAGAGTTTTCTGATAGCGAGTATGATAAAGCTGTTCAGGAATTCGGGTCATACGCGCAGATACATAACCTGCACTTAAATCCGAAGCAGGCATGGGACGAAGCCGGCGAGGTTCTGGGAGAGGTTTCTTATTCTCGGGATGGGGATTTTAGTCGGGAACGGATTGTAGTAAGCAGAAAAGAATATGACGGCCGGTATCTTTACAAGGAGCATTGGACCGAGATCTCTAATGACGGTGAGACTTTTGAGTTCACGCGTTATTATTTAGAAGAAGGAGTCACCTTCACCAACACCTACAACGGCGAGAAGCCGTGGAGAGACATCACGGTAACCAAAACCTGGGAAGACAACGGCTCCGGCCGTCCCCGGAACATCACCGTCCGCCTGCTGGCCAACGGCGAAGAGGTGAAAAACGCGACGCTCA
>JAFZPW010000064.1 GCA_017552495.1 Clostridia bacterium
GCGGTAAAGGGCGTATATTCCATTGATCTGAAGGCCGAGGAAGCCGGTCTTTTGTCTTTCTGTGCCCGGCGGGGCTGGCCCGCGATCTTTTATTCCGCGGAAAAACTGCGGGGCGCAAAGGGTGATTTTACCCCCTCGGCCTTTGTGCAGAGCGTCACGGGGGTCGACAATGTATGCGAGCGGGCCGCGCTTTTGGACGCGGAACGGTTGATCGTAAAAAAGACCGCGATGGGCGGCGTGACCGTCGCCGTGGCGGAGGAAAAACTGGAGGTGGGCTTTTGAGCAAGCTGACGGTGGTGGGCATCGGCCCGGGGAATCATGCGGATATGACCCTGCGGGCCGACCGCGCTCTGCGGGAGTGCGATCTGATCGTGGGGTATCACGTTTATGTGGATCTGGTGCGGGAGCAGTATCCGGACAAGCCGGTGCTGTCCACGCCCATGACCCGGGAAACGGAGCGGTGCCAGATGGCGCTGGACGCGGCATTGGAGGGCAAAAATGTGACGATGGTCTGTTCGGGCGACAGCGGGATCTATGGCATGGCGGCGCTGATCTATGAACTGCGGGGCGACAGGGAAGAGCCCATCGTGGAGGTCGTTCCGGGCCTGACGGCGGCCTGCAGCGGCGGCGCGATTTTGGGCGCGCCACTGACCCATGATTTTGCCGTCATCAGTCTGAGTGACCGGCTGACGGCTTGGGAGACCATTGAAAAGCGGCTGGAGGCCGCGGCAAGAGCCGATTTTTCCATTGTGCTTTACAATCCCGCCAGCCACGGACGGCCCGAGCATCTCCGGCGGGCCTGCGGCATTTTGCTGCGGTATCTGCCGCAGGACCGGCTGTGCGGCGTGGCCCGCAACGTCGGACGCGAGGGCGAGAGCACCCGTCTTTTGCCGCTGGGTGAACTGCAAAACGCCCCGGTGGATATGTTTTGCACGGTTTTTATCGGCAACAGCGCCACCAAAGCCATAGCGGGAAAGATGGTTACGCCGAGGGGGTATCGCGGTGTATAAGTTCTGCGTGTTTGCCGGCACCACCGAGGGACGGGAACTCATCCAGTTTCTGGAGGAACAGCCGGTAACGGTGTACGCTTGCGTCGCCACCGATTACGGCGAAACGCTTTTGCCTCAGAGTGAAAGGCTGACCGTTTCCGCCCGCCGCCTGACCCAGACAGAGATGGAGGAACTGCTGAAAAGCGAGCGCTTTGATCTGGTGATCGACGCGACCCATCCGTATGCGCCCGTAGTGACCGATAACATTTCAGCCGCCTGCCGGAAAACGGAAACAGAGTATCTTCGCCTGCTGCGGGAGGAAAACGAACTGCCGGAAGGGGCTGTTTTCGTATCCGGCGCCGAAGAAGCCGCCGCTTATCTGGACGGAACCGAGGGGAACGTCTTTTTGACCACAGGCAGCAAGGAAATCACGAAGTATGCGGCGATGCGCGACTTTGGCCAGCGGGTTTATGCCCGGGTTTTACCCATGGAGGAATCCTTGGCGGCCTGTAAAGCAGCAGGACTTGTCCCATCGCATATTATCGCTATGCAGGGGCCGTTTTCAAAAGAATTGAATCACGCCCTTCTCCGGGCCGTGGATGCCCGGTGGCTGGTGACAAAGGAGGGTGGGAGCACCGGAGGTTTTGCGGAAAAGGCAGAGGCCGCCCGGGAGGCGGGAGCCCGTCTGGTGGTCATCGGGCGGCCGCCGCAGCGAGAGGGACGCAATCTTTCGGAAACAGTGGCGTTGCTGTGCCGGCGCTTTGGCCTGCGCCGCCGCCCACAGGTTACGGTGGTTGGCATCGGCCCGGGCAGCCGGGAAGGTATGACCGGCGAGGCGCGGGAAGCCGTGGCCGGAGCGGATTGCCTCATCGGCGCCAGACGGATGCTAGAGGCCGTGGCGTTGCCCCATCAGACGGTGTTTGACGCCATCGCGCCAAACGCGATTGCGGATTTTATTCTTTCACACGGGGAATACCGCCGCTTTGTGGTGGTCATGTCCGGCGATACGGGATTTTTCAGCGGAACGAAGAAGCTGCTTCCGCTTCTGCGGGACTGCGACGTGACCGTGCTTCCCGGGCTCAGTTCGCTGGCGGTGCTGTGCGCCCGTCTGGGTACGTCTTATGAAGATGTGGTTCCCGTCAGTCTGCACGGACGGGCGGGGAATATCGCCGTGCAGGTGCGCCGCCATCCGCGGGTTTTTGCGCTGGTGGGCGGCGAGGACGGCATGGCGGCGATGTGCCGGGAGTTGAACGCCGCCGGACTTGGCGGCGTGCGCGTCAGCGTGGGACAGCGGCTGGGATATCCTGACGAAGCCATCCTCCGGGGGACGGCCTGTGAACTGATGAATCAGACCTTTGATCCCCTTAGCGTTGCTTTGATCGAACAGGAGCATCCCCGCGCTGATGTCTTTTTTGGCCTGCCAGACGAGGCTTTTTCACGGGGAGGCGGAGAACACGGCGTGGTTCCCATGACAAAAAGCGAGGTGCGGGCGGTGTGCCTCTCCAAGTTGCGGCTGACGGAAGACGCCGTCTGCTGGGACATCGGCGCCGGAACGGGCTCGGTGAGTGTGGAAATGGCGCTGCTGGCCGGGCGGGGAACGGTTTATGCCGTGGAGCGGCGGGAAGACGCGCTTGCTCTGCTGGCGGAAAACAAGGCGGCCTTTGGTGTCGAAAACCTCATCCCGGTGGCGGGCGTCGCACCCGAATGCTGCGAAGTCCTTCCCGCCCCCACACACGTCTTTATCGGTGGCTCGTCGGGCAATCTGCGGGACATCATGGCGCTGTTGCTGGAGAAAAATCCCTTTGTGCGTATCGTGGCGGCAGCGGTAACGATGGAATCTGCGGCCGAGCTCACTGAAATTGTAAAGGAATATAACTTTACAGAATGTGAGATTGTTTCGCTGACAGTAGCGCGGGACAGAAAGGCGGGACGCTATCACCTGATGATCGGCCAAAACCCCGTGTATCTCTTTTCCATGCAGCGGGAGGCGACGGTATGATGCATTCGCTTGCCTCGCTGTTTATCGGGTTTTTGATTGATCTGCTGGTGGGCGATCCCCACAGTCTGCCGCATCCGGTGGTGCTCATCGGGAAACTGATTGCCGCGCTGGAAAAAGGGCTGCGGGCGCTGTTCCCCAAAACGCCTGCGGGCGAAAAGGCGGCGGGAGGCGTGCTGTGGATCCTGACTGCTTCCCTCGCCGCGCTTGTGCCGTGGCTTATTCTGCGGCTTTGCGGCGCGGCCAGCCCGTGGCTGCGTTTGGCAGTGGAAAGCGTGATGTGCTGGCAGATTTTGGCCACCCGTGCGCTGCGGGACGAGAGCAGGAAGGTTTATGACGCCCTGCAAAGCGGCGATCTGGCGGCCTCCCGCAGGGCGGTTTCCATGATCGTTGGCCGCGACGTTCAGCGGCTGGACGAGCGAGGCGTGGCCCGGGCCGCAGTGGAGACTGTGGCGGAAAACACCTCCGACGGGGTGGTGGCGCCCATGCTTTTTCTGGCGTTGGGCGGCGCGCCGCTGGGCTTTTTTTATAAAGCGGTGAACACTATGGATTCCATGCTGGGCTATGTGGAGCCGCCCTATCAAAACATCGGCCTTGTCCCGGCAAAGATGGACGACGGGATGAACTTCATTCCCGCGCGGCTTTCGGCGCTGCTCATGCTGACGGCGGGGGCGCTTTTGGGCATGGACTGGAAAAACGGCTGGAAGATCTTTATACGGGATCGCTACAATCACGCCAGTCCCAATTCTGCTCAGACAGAATCGGTTTGCGCGGGGCTTTTGGGTCTGCGTCTGGCGGGGGACGCCTGGTATCACGGCGTTCTGCATCAAAAAAAATACATTGGCGACTCGCTGCGGGAAATCGAGGGCGAGGATATTCCCCGCGCCTGCCGTCTGCTGTATGTCACGGCGGCGCTGTCGCTGGCATTTTGCGGGGCGCTTCGTGCGCTGATTTTGCTGATTTTGCGGTAAAGGAGGGAAAGCGAGATGTTATATCAAATCGCAAATCCCCATGGAGGCGATCTTTACGGACGAGAGGAGTTGCTGGATTTTTCCTCCAACATCAATCCGCTGGGGGCGCCGGAGGCGGTGCGCCGGGCGGCGATGGAGAGCCTTGCCGGTCTGGAGCGATATCCCGATCCTTTTTGCCGAAGCCTGCGGGCTGCCATCGCCGCCCATGAGGGCGTGCCGGAAGCATGGATCCTGTGCGGCGCAGGCGCCGCCGAACTGATTTATTCCTTTTGCGCGGCGGCCCGGCCCGATCCTTCCCTGATGCCAGCGCCCACCTTTTCGGAATATGCGCTGGCGCTGGAGGCGGCGGGCTGCGGTGTGCGCCGCTATGCGCTGAAGCGGGAGGAGGATTTTACCCTGACGGAGGGGTTTCTCACCGCGGTGGAACAGAGCGGCGCACGGGCGGTCTTTCTCTGCAATCCAAACAATCCCACAGGACGGCTCATCCCGGAGAAACTGCTGGAACGGACGGCGGCGCTGTGCCATGAAAAGGGCGTCCGCCTGTTTGTGGACGAATGCTTTCTTGACCTGTCCGACGGGTGGAAAAGCGGGAGCCTGAAGCATCTTTTGGAAAGTTGTCCGGAACTGGTGATTTTGAAGGCCTTTACTAAAAATTACGGCATGGCGGGTCTGCGGCTGGGCTATTGCCTGTGCGCCGACGGGGCGTTGCTTTCCCAAATGAGCAAAACCGTTCAGCCGTGGAACGTGTCGGTGCCCGCGCAGGCGGCGGGCGTCGCCGCGCTGGAAGAACGGGACTTTCTGGATCGCGCCCGCCGGATCATTTCTGTTCAACGGGCATGGATGACCGAACGGCTGCAGGAACTTGGATTCTGGATCTGCCCGTCGCAGGTCAATTATCTGCTGTTTTATGCGCCGCTCCCGCTGGCGGAAAAAACGCCGGCGCACGGCGTTTTGCTGCGGGATTGCGGCAATTATCCCGGTCTGGGAGCGGGTTGGTTCCGCGCCGCCGTCAAACGGCGGGAGGAAAATGAAAAGCTGCTGACGGCGCTGACCGCCGCAGCGGGGGAGGCGTAACAAATGGCGAAAAGCATCATGATCCAGGGCACCATGTCCAACGCGGGAAAAAGTCTGCTGGCGACAGGACTGTGCCGGATCTTCAAGCAGGACGGCTACCGGGTGGCTCCGTTTAAGAGCCAGAACATGGCGCTCAATTCCTTTATTACAAAGGCGGGCGGCGAGATGGGCCGGGCGCAGGTGGTGCAGGCCGAGGCGGCAGGCATCGCCCCCGATGTGCGGATGAATCCGATCCTGCTCAAGCCCACCACCGACGTGGGCAGTCAGGTGATCGTCAACGGCGTGGTGCAGGGCAATATGCGGGCCATGGAATATTACCGCCGGAAGAGGGAATACATCCCCGCCGTGATGGAGGCTTACAACAGCCTGGCCGCCGAATACGATATCATCGTCATCGAGGGAGCGGGCAGTCCCGCCGAGATTAATCTCAAGCAGGAGGATATCGTCAACATGGGGTTTGCCAAACTGGCGGACGCTCCCGTTTTGCTGGTGGGAGACATTGACCGGGGCGGCGTGTTTGCCCAACTTTATGGGACGGTGGCGCTGCTGGAGGAGGACGAGCGGCGGCGGATCAAGGGCACCGTGGTGAACAAATTCCGCGGCGACCGGGCCATTCTGGAGCCGGGACTCCGAATCTTGGAGAAGTTGTGCGGCGTGCCGGTGGTGGGCGTGGTGCCCTATACCCATGTGGACATCGACGACGAAGACAGCCTTACCCAGCGGTTTCACCGGGGCGGCGCCCGCAAACTCATCGACGTGGCCGTGGTTCGTTTGCCCCGCATCTCCAATTTCACCGATTTTTCTCCTTTTGAACGGTATGAAAATGTTTCGCTCCGCTATGTGACCTCCACAGCCGAGCTGCATGAGCCCGATCTCATCCTGCTTCCGGGCACCAAAAGCACCATCGCAGACCTGATCTGGCTGCGGGAGAGCGGCCTGGAGACCAGAATTTTACAGGAAGCCAGCAGGGGAACGCCGGTTTTCGGCGTGTGCGGCGGCTTTCAGATGCTTGGGAAACGGGTTTCCGATCCCCGGCAGGTGGAGGCGGCGGGCGTCACCGAGCTTTGCGGCATGGGACTGCTGGATTTTGAAACGGTGTTTGAAGGAAACAAGGTGCAGACCCAGACATCCGGCGTTTTTGAAGGCGTCGACGGTTCATGGTTTTCGTCCCCGGCCAGCCGCTGGTAGAACGTGTATTCCGTATCCTGGGCCAGCCCTTCGAACACGTTGCTGTCCTGCCAGGAGGTCCCTTCCATGCTGTACTGGTATCCGGCC
>JAFZPW010000065.1 GCA_017552495.1 Clostridia bacterium
AGGATCAGCGGGTTTTTCACAACGCCCGCCAGCGCCCGTCCGAAAGACGCCCGGCCGGGCTTTTGTCCGCCGGCCTCCGCGCCCAGAATGATGACGGAAAAGGCGTTGCTGATGGGCACGCCCGCCAGCACGATCAGCGGGGCGTAGGTCAGGCTGCCGCAGATGCTTCCCATCAGCACCGCGCCCAAAAGCGCGGTGTTGCCGCGAAAGGCCCCCTGGGTAAAGGCGCCCACCTCATCCTTGCGCGGCAAAAGCAGATGAGCGGGAAGCCAGATGAGCAGGGGATAGAGCACGCTGGCGGCGGCGGTGAACAGCAGAAACCGCCCGTCGACCAACTGATCGGGCCGCAGAACGGCGATTTGGCGAAACAGCATGGCGGGCAGCGCCGCCGTGAATACCAGCCGGTTGCTCACCCGGCAGAAATCATGGATCAAAAGCCCCGTCCGGCGCAGCAGATATCCCAGTACCATCACGGCAAAGACCGGAACGGTGGCGCCGAGGCTGAAGAAAAAGTGATCCCACATAGTTACGCTCCAAGGAACTTTTTTGAAAGGCGGAAGTCTGAACAACAGCCCAGATCATCATATCACACTGCGGGAAGAATGTAAAATAAAAAGTAAGCGCCGGAATTTCCAGGTCTTTGTGAATTTTGGAAATTCAGGATTTTTAAGCATTTTCTTGTAGCGTCGCGGGAAAAACTGTGCTATACTGATTTTTACGAGCACAATCGGAACAGATGGCGCCCGCCTGGGCCGCCGGATCAAATTGCAGATAACAGGAGAGAATATCCTATGGGAAAACATGAAATCGCTGCGGAGCCGAGAAAAAAGAAAATCTGGTTCTGGATCCTCCTGGCCGTGCTGGTGGTGGCCGGCTGCTATGTGAGCTGGTTTTTTACCACGGCGCCCAGCCAGCAGAAAAATCTGGGTCATTCGGTCATAACCGACCCGGACAAGAATTCGTCGGATCCCGGCTCGTCGGCCGCCGGAACCGATCCGCTGAATCCCAATCAAAACAGCGATCTGGAGGATCCCGACGCCCCCAAGGTGACGGACGGCAGCGGCCGCCAGATGAAAAAGGGCTATTATACCATCCTTCTGGCCGGGACCACCGATGATTACAATACCGACACGTTGATGCTCTGCTCGGTGGATTCTGTGAACAAAAAGGTCAACATCGTGTCCATCAACCGGGACACGCAGATCGACGTGAAATCCAACAATAAAAAAATCAACGCAGCCTATGGCCGGGCGGGGGTGGAGGCGCTGTGCGCCGACGTCACCGAGATTACCGGCGTTCCCGTGAATTTTTATGTGGTGGTCAATATGCAGTCTTTTAAGGAGATCGTGGACCTCATCGGCGGCGTGCAGTATGATGTGCCCATCAATATGGTGCATTACGATCCCGATCCCAAGTTCGACATCAATTTGAAAAAGGGCGATCAGCTTCTGGACGGCGTCAAGGCGCTGCAGTTTGTCCGCTACCGCAGCACCTCGGAGAACGACTTTGGCCGGGTCAACCGCCAGAAGGATTTTCTTGTCGCCGCCATGAAGCAGGTGATGGCCAACTTCAGCGTCACCCAGATCAAGGATTATATCGACATCATCAACCAGAATCTCAAGACCAACATGACGGTGCAGGAAATGGTTTGGTTTTATCTCAATGTGGTCAATGGACTGAACTTCGACGAGGATGTCCATTGCGATACGATGCCCTATGCGTCCACCGGCTATTACAACAAGGTTTCTTATGTCTATCTCAACCCCGCGCAGGTGGTGGAATTCGTTAACGAATATCTCAACCCTTACACCGAGGACATCACCGAAGACGACGTGCATATCCCCCATTATAAAGATTGATCGCCCGTTTGCGCGGCCCCATCCAACCTTCGGATGGGGCCGCTTGCTTTTCTGCGGGAAAATCTTAATCTTTTTGTCAATTTCTCATGGAAATCCGGTGAAAAAAACTTGAAAAAAATACCATTATGCGATATGATGGTTTTTAGATTTGCTGAGGCGCGGCCGGAGGGCCGTGACCGTTCAAAAGTCGAAAAATTATCAAAAAAGAGGGGGTGTGCCGATGTCATTTGAAGCGATCGAAAGCATCCTGCAGGCAGAAGCGCAGGCCAAAGCCGCCGTAGCGGAAGCCGAAGCAAAAGCCAGGCAGATGCTGACCGACGCCGAAGAAGCCGGAAAAGCCGCCGTGGAGGCGGCGGGGATCAAGGCCGACGCCGAGTTGGCAGGACTGCGTGACCGCGCACAGGCGCAGGCCGAAGCTGAAGCCGAAAAACGGAAGGCGGCGCTGGAGCAGGAAAAAGCGCAGCTAAAAGCCCGCGCACAGGCAAGGCTCGAACAAGCAGCGGCTCTCGTGGTGGAAAGGATCGTGAACGACTAAATGGCCATTGTAACAATGAAAAAACTCCGGCTGATGGTCGCCCGCGATCAGAAAGATGCGCTTTTGCGCGAACTGGCCCTTCACGGCTGGGTGGAGATTGCTGAGATCGGCGATCGGATGCAGGAGGCCGAAGAGCGGGGCGCGGTGGTTCGGGAAACCAGCGACCTGATCGCCCTCAAGACCCGGCAGGCCGCGCTGGATCACGCCCTGTCGATCCTTGACCGTTACGCGCCCGTGAAAACGCCGCTGCTTTCGGCCAGACCGGAAAAAGAGGCGGCGCAGCTTCTCACAGACGAGGGCGTCGCCGCTGCCGAACAAACGGCGCGGGAGATCCGCGAGGCGGAGGATACGATCAAGCGAATCACCGCCGAGGCGAGCCGCCAGCACGGCGTGATGGAGTCTCTGATGCCCTGGTTGGATCTGGATCTGCCGCTGAACACACAGGGGACGCGCCGCACGTCCGTGGCGCTGGGCTGTTTCTCGGCAAAGCAGTCCATGGAGACGGTGGAAGCCGCCTTGACGCAAGCCGCGGAAGAAGCCGCGCTGTTCCGCGTCTCCGACGACAAAAACCAGCAGTATGTGGCGCTGGTGTGCCTGAAGGAAGCGATGCCTGCCGCGCTGGAGGCGCTGCGACCCTTCGGCTTTGCGCCCTCCGCCGTTACGGGAATGGACGGCACTGCCCGGGAATGTATGGCGCGGGCAGAAAGGACGCTGCAGGATCTGGAGGCGGAAAAGGACGGCTGCGTTCAGCGCATTCGCATGGCTGCGGACCGGCGGGACGCCATGAAGATGGCTTCCGACCGACTGGGAACCCGGCTGGCGCTGGCCGGCGCGGAAAACCGGCTTTACGGCACCGAATCCGTTTTGCTGGCCGAGGGCTGGCTGCCGGCGGACGACGAAAAGCGGGTGAAGGAACTGCTCGATCGGTTCGACTGCGCCTATGCGTTTTCCGATCCCACAGAGGAGGAGATCCCCGACGTGCCGGTGAAGCTCAAGAGCAATATCTTTACCCGGTCCATGAACTGCATCACCGAGCAGTATTCGCTTCCCGCCTACAACGGCGTGGACCCCAACCCCATCATGGCGCCGTTTTTCATCCTGTTTTTCGGTATGATGATGGCCGACATGGCCTACGGCATTTTGATGATTGCGGGTTCGCTGCTCTTTTTGAAAAAGAAGCGCCCCGATGACCCCAGTTTCATGGAGATGATTTTCTGGTGCGGCATCAGCACCGTTGTCTTCGGCGCGCTGACGGGCGGCTTCTTCGGAGATTTTATTCCGCAGCTCTGCAAGATCATCAATCCCAACAGCACCTTTGCGTTGCCGGCGCTGTTCACCCCGCTGAACGACACCATGGCCATCATGATCGGCTCGCTGGTTCTCGGCCTTATCCAGATTTTTACCGGCATGGCGGTGTGCACAGTCAAGAAGACCAGGGACGGCCATTTCGCCGACGCCCTGTGGGAGGAGATCACCTGGTGGGTCATCCTGGCTGGCGTGGCGCTGATGGTGCTCAAGATCGGCACGGTGCACGGTGTGCCCGTGGTGCTGGTCATCGGCGGGATCATGCTGGTTTACGGCGCTACCCGCAACGCCAAAGGCTTCGGCAAGGTGACGTCGCTGGTGGCGGCGATCTATAACGGCGTAACGGGCTATTTCAGCGATACGCTGTCTTATGTCCGCATTATGGCGCTGATGTTGTCCGGCTCGGTCATCGCGCAGGTGTTCAATACGTTGGGCGCGACCTTTGGAAGCGTGATCTTGTTTGTCGTCATTTCGATGATCGGCAATATGCTCAATCTGGCGCTCAATCTGCTGGGCTGTTACGTCCACGATATGCGTCTGCAATTTCTGGAGTTTTTCAATCGGTTTTATCAAGCGGGCGGAAAGGCGTATCAGCCGCTGGCCCCGCAAACAAAGTATGTGCAAGTAATGAAGGAGGAACAATAACATGGCTGCTTTTTTTGAATCTTTTGGTGGACTGGGTCTGGCGTTTTTGGGCGCCGCGCTGGCCGTCGGCCTGTGCTGCGTGGGCTCCGCAAAGGGCACCGGCATGGTGGGTGAGGCCGCTGCCGGCCTGACCGCTGAGGATCCCGAAAAGTCTACGAAGTGCCTGATTCTGCAGGTGCTTCCCGGCACCCAGGGCCTTTACGGCATGGTGGCGTGGTTCTTTGTTCTGCTGCAGATCGGCGTCTTCGGCGGCAGCGGCATTCAGACGATTACCGTTTCCCAGGGCCTGACCATACTGGCCGCTTGTCTGCCTATCGCGCTGGGCGGCTGGCTGTCCGCCAAATTTCAGGGCCGTGTGGCAGCCGCTTCGGTCAACATCGTCGCCAAGCACCCCGAGGCTGCCACCAAAGGCATCATTTTCTGCGGTATTGTGGAGTTTTACGCGATTCTGTCCCTGCTGGCCACCATTCTGCTGCTCATGAATGCTCTGTAAGGAGGGCGCCATGAACGGACTGGAAAAGATCAACGAACGGATCCGTCAGGAAAGCCAGACGCAGGCCGAAACGATCTTGGCCGAGGCCCGGCAGCAGTGCGAAGCGATCAAAGCGCGTTGGGAAGCGGAAGCGAAGCAGGTTTATGAGACCCGCATGAGCGCCGGACGGCAGGATATTCAAGAGCAGGCGGCGAGTCTGGAACGCATCGCCCGGCTGGAGAGCAAAAAAGAGCTTTTGCAGCTCAAGCAGGATCTGGTGTCCGCCGGCTTTGACAAGGCCCGCGACGCCATCTCCGCCCTGCCCGCCCAGCAGTATTGCGCCTTTTTGGCGAAATTGGCCGCCAATGCCGCCGCAGGCGGCGAGGCCGTGATTTTGAACCAAAAGGATCGTGCCGCGCACGGCGCACAGGTGGTAAAGGCCGCCAACGAAGCGCTGCAAAAGGCGGGGAAGCCCGCCGGACTCACGCTGGCCGAGGATACCGGAGATTTTTCCGGCGGACTGATTCTGCGCCGGGGCAGCGTGGAGACCAACTGCACCACCGAGCTGCTGGTGGAGCTCTGCCGCGGGGATATGGCGGCAAAGCTGGCCGGCATCCTCTTCGACTGACGGCGCGTCCCGACGTTAGGAGGGAAGAACTTGTCTTACAAGAAAGAAGATTATCTTTGCGTTTCCGCCATGATTCGCGGCCGCGAGCCCAGACTGCTGGACAACGGAAAAGCCGAACGTATGCTGGACGCGCCCACCTTTGAGGACGCGGCGAAGGTTTTAACCGACTGCGGCTATCCCGACCTGTCTCAGATGCGGGCGAGCGAAATTGACGCCGCGCTGGCGGAGCGCAGAAACGGGGTCTTTGCGGAACTGGAGCGCATGGTTCCCGACCGGAGGCTCATCGACTTCTTCCGGATGAAATACGATTATCACAACGTCAAGGCCATTCTCAAGGGCGAGGCCATAAGGCAGGATGCGACGCATCTGCTCAGCGGCGCGGGGCGCGTGGCTCCAGCAGAACTGCAGGAGTTTTATCGCGAAGCGCGCTTCGGCGAGTTGCCCCCCGTCATGGCGCAGGCCATGACAGAGGCCGAAACCGTTCTGGCCCGCACCGCCAACCCCCAGCTTTCAGATTTCGTTTTGGACAAGGCGTATTTCACCGAGCTACGGCAGACGGCAAAGGAACTGAAGATCCCGTTCTTGGCGGATTACGCGGCGCTTCTGGCCGACGGCGTCAATCTCCGCACCGCTGTGCGGACCCGCCGGATGGGAAAGGATTCGGTCTTTTTGGGCGACGTGCTGCTGGAGGGCGGCACAGTGGAGCCCAGGCGCATCACCGCCGCGGAAGACGGCGACGCGCTGCGGGCGCTTTATGCCGGCAAGCCGCTGGAGAAGGCGGCCGCGCTGGGCGCCGAAGCGCTGGAGGGCGGCTCGCTGACGGCTTTTGAACGGGCCTGCGACAACGCGGTGAACGCCTATTTGAAAAAGGCGAAATACGTCAGTTTCGGCGCGGAGCCGGTGGCGGCGTATCTGGCGGCCGTGGAAGAGGAGATTACCGCCGTCCGCATGATCCTTACGGGCAGGCTGGCGGGCATCTCGCCCGACGCCATCCGGGAAAGGATGCGTGATCTTTATGCTTAAAATTGCCGTGATCGGCGGCCGCGAGACCGTGATGGGATTTAAGGCGCTGGGCCTTGAGACCTATCCCGCCGCCGACGGGACCGAGGCGGGGCAGATCCTGCGCCGTCTGACCCGTGACAGCGAAGACTACGCGATTATTTATATCGAAGAAGCGCTGGCCGAGCAGATCACTGCCGAGATCGACAGATTCAAGGATCGCCCCGCGCCGGCCGTGATTCTGATCCCCGGCCGCGAGGGATCCATCGGACTTGGCCAAGCGGCGCTGAAGGCCGCCGTGGAGCGTGCCGTGGGCACAAATATCCTGGGCGACTGACGCCCGATCCCTTCAATCCACACAAAGGAAGGTATGTAAATGAGCGGAATTATTACCAAAGTTTCCGGGCCGCTTGTGGTGGCCAAGGGCCTTGCGGACGCCAATGTCTCCGACGTGGTGCGCGTAGGCGCTCAGCGGCTCATCGGCGAGATTTTGAACATGACCGGCGATACGGCCTCGATCCAGGTCTATGAAGAGACCTCTGGACTTGGCCCGGGCGCCGATGTGGAAACCACCGGCATGCCCATGTCCGTGGAACTGGGACCCGGTATGCTGGACAACATTTACGACGGCATCCAGCGTCCCCTGCCCGAGATGCGGGCGCTGACGGGCGATTCCATCACCCGCGGCACCGACGTTCCCGCCCTCAACCGGGAGAAAAAATGGCAGTTTACTCCTGTGGTGAAGCCGGGCGTTTCCGTCACCGCCGGCGACGTGCTGGGCACTGTTCAGGAGACCTCTGCTATTTTGCACAAGATCATGGTGCCCGTGGGCGTCGAGGGCGAAGTGCTCTCGGTGGAAAGCGGTGAGCATGTGGTCACCGACGTCATCGCCGTTGTCCGCGACAAAACGGGCGCGGAGCACAAACTCACCATGATCCAGCGCTGGCCCGTGCGTATCGCCCGCCCCTATCTCCGGAAATATGTTCCCAGCCGTCCCATGAACAGCGGCCAGCGGATCATTGATACCATGTTCCCCATCGCCAAAGGCGGCACCGCCGCCGTCCCCGGCCCCTTCGGCTCGGGTAAGACCGTGGTGCAGCATCAGCTTGCCAAGTGGTCTGATGTGGACATCGTTATCTACATCGGCTGCGGGGAACGCGGTAACGAGATGACCGACGTTCTGATGGAGTTTCCCGAACTGAAGGATCCCCGCAACGGCGAGCCGCTGATGAAGCGCACCGTGTTGATTGCCAACACCTCGGATATGCCCGTGGCTGCCCGCGAAGCGTCGATTTATACCGGCATTACCATCGCGGAATATTTCCGCGATATGGGTTACGACGTGGCCGTTCTGGCCGACTCCACCTCCCGCTGGGCCGAGGCGCTGCGCGAAATGTCCGGCCGCCTGGAGGAGATGCCCGGCGAAGAGGGCTATCCCGCCTATCTGGCCTCCCGTCTGGCGCAGTTTTATGAGCGCGCCGGCGTGGTGGAGTGCTTGGGCGCCGACGACCGGCAGGGCTCTGTCACCGCCATCGGCGCGGTTTCTCCGCCCGGCGGCGATATTTCCGAGCCGGTGGCGCAGGCCACCATGCGCATCGTCAAGGTGTTCTGGGCGCTGGATTCCAGTTTGGCCTATGCCCGCCACTTCCCGGCCATCAACTGGCTGACCTCGTATTCCCTGTATATGGACACCCTTCGTCCCTGGTACACCCAGCAGTTCGGCGAGGCCTATATGCAGAACCGCGAGCGGGCCATGCACATCCTGCAGGAAGAAAGCGAACTGCAGGAGATCGTCCGTCTGGTGGGCCAGGATGCGCTGAGTCCATCTGACC
>JAFZPW010000066.1 GCA_017552495.1 Clostridia bacterium
CATAGTCGTGCATTTTGCACAGTTATAAAAACTGTTGCCGCTGATATCGTATCACTTTTTTGCTTGAAATTCAAGCGCAAAACGGCACATTATTCCAATTATCCTGTTTGTGATCCATTTTTAAACATTTTCTCTATTGATATCGTCAAATCCTGTGGATTTTTTGGGACGCGCATGATAAAATGACATAAAACATCAATAAGAACCTCCGGAGGTGCGATCATGAATCATCAGCGGGAAGATCACGATCTGGCGTTTTTACTGCAATATGAAAATGTAGCCTGGTACGAAGACGGCGCGGTGAAAATTCTGGATCGCCGCGTATATCCCATGGAAGAACGCTTTGTAATCTGCCATACGCATGAGGAAGTGGCTCGCGCCATCGCGGATATGGTGACGCAAAGCGCCGGGCCCTATTATGCCGCCGCCCATGGCATGGCGCTGGCCGCGTGGGAATGCCGGGAAAGCCCGGATCCCCTGTCCTTTCTGCGCGCGGTGGCTTTTCGTTTATCCCACGCCCGTCCTACCACGGCCTCGCGCATGGAAGCCATCACCGGGGAATCGCTGGAGCGGGCCGAGGCGGCCCTTGCCGCCGGCAAGCGCCCGGTAGACGCGCTGCAAGAATATGCCGTTGCGTTGATGGAGCGCCGCTATCGCAACATCGCCCGCTGCGCGGGTTTTCTGGCAGACTGCTTGCCGGAACGCTCCGTAATCATGACCCAATGCTTTGCCGAAACCGTCATCGGGATGCTGCTGCGGACGGCGGCGGAACAGGGAAAAACCGTCCGCATGATTTGTCCGGAGACCCGTCCGTTTTTGCAGGGCGCCAGGCTGACGGCCAGCGTGGCCGTACAACAGGGCTGCGACGTAACCGTCATCACCGACAATATGCCGGCCGCCGTCCTCTCTTCCGGCGCGGTGGACCTGTTCACCTCGGCTGCCGACTGCATTTGCATGGACGGCACCATCATCAATAAAGTCGGTACCCTGCAGATCGCCCTGTGCGCCAGCCGCTTCGGCGTGCCCTATTATGTCACCGGCTCGCCCGACCGCCGCAAATCCGGCGTGCGGGACGTGTCCATCGAATATCGGGACGGCAACGCCGTGCTGGAGCATCTGGGCCGGCGGACGACGTTGCCCGGTGTAAAGGGGCTTTATCCCGCATTTGACGCCACGCCCGGTGCGCTGGTGACGGGGGTTGTCACGGATCGGGGCATTTTTCTCCCCGCCGAGCTGAGCCAGTATTTCCGCCCCGGCGACGACGATTTCCCCTCGGCCTGATTTGTTTTTCAAGGAGGAACCGCGATTCTCAGTTTTTTTCTAAAAGATGAACAAAAATTATTGCATTTTTGTGAACTCTTTGTTATTATATAGACGATCGGTAATTCGATCGATCCCATCCGGATCATTTTTATCAAAAAGGAGTCGTGTCTATGTTCAAGAAATTTGTAAACGGCTGTGTCCGGGTCATCAACCGCTGGCTTCCCGATCCCTTTCTGTTCGCTGTTATTCTGAGCATTGTGGTCTTCTTGGGCGGTATGCTGGCCACCGGCTTGGGCCCGGTGGATATGCTGGCCGCTTGGGGCAACGCCTCCGGTTTCTGGAATCTGCTGTCTTTCTCCATGCAGATGGCGCTGGTTTTGGTTCTCGGTTCCGCCATGGCTTCCGCGAAGATCTGCAAGCGGGCGCTTGGCTCTATCGCTTCTCTGGCCCGCGACAACCGCTCCGCCATCCTCATCACCACCTTTGTTTCCGTTATCTGCTGCTGGCTCAACTGGGGCTTTGGCCTGATTGCCGGCGCTCTGTTGGCCAAAGAAATCGCCCGCCGCGTCCGCACGGTAGACTATCCCCTATTGATTGCCTCCGCCTATTCCGGCTTCGTGATCTGGCACGCCGGTCTGTCCGGCTCCATCCCGCTGGATCTGGTTTCCGGAAAAACGTTTTCCGAAACGGTATATCAGGCTCCCATCACGCAGACCGTATTCCATCCCGTCAATCTGATTATGTGCGGCATCATTCTTCTTCTGATGCCCGTTATCAATTATGCCATGCATCCCGAAGAGGGACATGTCATCTGCATCGATCCTTCTCTCTTGACGGACGAAGCCGAGCGTACTTATAAGAAAGAAACTCCCGCCGAAAAGATTGAGCATTCCAAGGTGCTGTGGTTCATTCTGGTGGTGGCCTGCTTCGCTTACATCGTTTATTATTTCATCAAAAACGGCTTTACGCTGGGTCTGAACATCGTCAACTTCATCTTCCTTTCCCTGGGTATTCTGCTCCACGGCGACCTGCGGAAATATGTTGACGCCATTGGCGACGCTGCCGGCGGTGCGGCAGGCATTCTGCTGCAGTTCCCCTTCTATGCCGGTATCATGGGCATGATGATCGCGGGCAACGAGAGCGGCACTTCTTTGGCCTCCGTCATCTCCAATTTCTTCGTCAGCATTTCCAACAAAACCACCTTCCCCATGCTGTCCTTCCTGGCTGCCGGTATCGTCAACTTCTTTGTTCCCTCCGGCGGCGGTCAGTGGGCCGTTCAGGGTCCCATCATGATGCCCGCAGGCCGTGCGCTGGGTGTCGGCGACGGTCTGACCGCTATGGCGGTGGCCTGGGGCGATCAGTGGACCAACATGGTGCAGCCCTTCTGGGCGTTGCCCGCTCTGGGCGTTGCCGGACTTTCTGCCCGCGATGTTATGGGTTATTTGGTCATCGTGCTGCTGTTTACCGGCATTGTTGCCTGCGGCGGCTTCCTGCTCTGGCCTCTGCTTTCCTAACCAGTGTAATATTCTTTGCAAAGCGTCTCCGGTTTTCCGGAGACGCTTTTGAAAATTTGCTATTTTACCGAAGATATGGTATTATTATTGTATGCTATGCCAAAGGAGATGGTAAACCCCATGGGCGATGACAGTTGGCCTTTTTTTCTCTTGCTGATCCTTTTGATTTTGGGAGGCGGATATTTCGCCGGAGCAGAGATCGCCTTTGCCTCCGCAAATAAGATCCGGCAAAAAACCCAAGCCGAGGCCGGCGACCGGCGCGCCAAAAACGCCATGTTTATCCATGCGCATTTTGACAGTGCGCTCACCACCCTTTTAATCGGGAACAACATCATGCACATCGGCGGCTCGGCTCTGGCCACCATGCTTACCAGCCGCATCTGGGGCCCGAAAGCCGCCGTCTGGACCACCATCATTATGACGGTGCTGGTGTTTTTCATCAGTGAAATGCTGCCGAAAAGCTATGCCCGCAGCCATGCGGACGCCGCCTCTTTGGCAGTGGCGCCTTCGCTTCGGTTTCTCATGCGAATTTTTGCGCCCCTTGCCTGGTTTTTCAACAAGATTTCGATGCTGATCGCCCGGCTGTTCGGCGGAGACAAAAAGCCTTCGTTTACCGAGGCCGAACTGGAATATATGCTGGAAACAGCGCAGGACTCTCCCTCGATTCAGGAAAAAGACGAGGGACGCCTGCTTTCGGCCGCCGTCGCTTTCGACCATATTACCGCGCGGCAGGCCATGCGGCCCCGGGAAACCATTGAGGCGCTGGAACTTGGAACGCCGGCGGCTCAGGCGGCCCGTTTTATCCAAACCCACACCCATTCCCGCATCCCCGTGTATCGCGGCGATGTAGATCATATCATCGGCGTGATCCACATTCGCACCTTTTTGCGAGACTATCTGCGGCAGGGGGGAAAAACGCGTCTGCGCACCATGCTCAATCCGGCGGCCTTTGTGCGGCCGGAAGCGCCCATTGATGAGGTGCTTCGCCAAATGAGCAATCACCGGGTTCAGCTTGGCATCGTGCAGGACGAAAACGGAAAAACGCTGGGTGTGCTTACGGTGGAGGATATCTTGGAAAAGCTGGTAGGCGATATCCTCGATGAAGAGGATACCGAAGGGACGGTGGCGCAGCATGGCTGATCTGTTTCTGTATCTTGCCATCGCGGCGTTGATTTGCTGTTCGGCTTTTTTCTCCGGAACAGAGATCGCCTTTGCCTCTGTGAACACTCTGCGTCTGAAAAACGCCGCCGATCAGGGCTCTCGCTCCGCGCAGATCGCCTATGCCATCTGTACGCATTATGACCGGGCGCTGTGCACCATCCTGATCGGAAACAATCTGGTGAACATCGCCGCTTCCTCCATCGCCACCGTCATTGCCATCCGGCTGTTCGGCGTGGGCGGCACGGTTTATGCCACGCTGGCAATGACCGTTTTGATCCTGATTTTCGGCGAGATTTTCCCGAAAATTCTGGCAAAGGAACATTGTGACGGCTTTGTCAGCCACACGGCTGCGCCGCTTCACTTATTGATGGTGCTTACCGGGCCGCTGGTCACCGGGATCACCCGGCTGATTGATCGGATCTCCGCGCTCTGGGGCGGAACACCCGATCCGACGCCCATCACCGCCGACGAGCTGGTCACCATGATTGAAACCGTGGAGGATGAAGGCGTGATCGACGAGGAACGTTCCGACCTTTTGCAATCCGCGGTTGGCTTTGGCGAAACTACAGTAGAAGAAATCCTTACACCCCGAGTGGATCTCACGGCCATTGACCTGCAAAAGAGTCGGGACGAGATTTTGAAGATCATGGAGGAATCCCCTTTTTCCCGCATTCCCGTGTATGACGAAGATCTGGACTCGGTAAAAGGGATCCTGTATCTGAATCACGCTTATCGAGTTCTCGCGGCATCCCCCGACGCTCCCATCGAAACTCTGATTATGCCCGCCTTTTTTCTGCACAAAAGCACTCGTCTGCCCGTGGCGCTGCGGGAACTGCGCTCCCGTCATCTGCAGATGGCCGTTGTTCGGGACGATTTTGGCGGAAACTGCGGCGTTGTTACGCTGGAGGATATTCTGGAAGAACTGGTGGGCGACATCTGGGACGAGAGCGATCCCATCGAAAATGAGCTTCAGGCGCTGGACGACACGCATTTTCGCGTCAGCGGCAGCATGAATCTGAACGATCTGCTATGGGAACTGGATCTGGAGCAATATGAAAACACCTTTGACAGCGCCACCGTGGGCGGCTGGATCACCGAACTGCAGGGCGATTTTCCCGCAGTGGGCGATCACATTCGCTGGCACAATCTGGACGTCATAGTAGAAGCGCTGGACGAACTGCGCGTAACGCGCATCTTGATCGAACTGCTCCCAAAAGAAGCGGAAGATGTCGATGAAAGGGAAAAAACGCCATGAATCCGAATACTTATCTTGCCGCGCCATGCCGCGCCTCTTCCCTCCCCTTTTGGAAAACCAACAGCGTGGCAGTGCCTGATTTTATCCGCGTGGTACGGGAGGATCTACTGGTGCCGGAAATGGCACAGGGCTGCAAAGACGAGCCATATTTCAAGTTGTATCATGATCTTGGCCGTGTGGAGCAAAAAGCGATCCCGACCGGATTTGCGTTAATCTCGCCCTCGGCACCGGCGCTTTCCCGGCACATCGAAGAATGCTACTCGGAAGAGCGGGCCCCGGAAGAAGACCTTTTGCTTTACCAAAAACGCGCTCTTTACCGGCCCGAATTGTGGATCGCGCTAATCGACAGCGCAACCGGAAAAATCGCGGCCTCCGGGATTGCGGAGTTTGATGCAACCATCGGTGAAGGTGTTTTGGAGTGGATTCAGGTGTCTCCCGCTTATCGGCGGCGCGGTTTGGGAGAGTATCTTGTCCGCGAACTTCTGACCCGCTTGAAGCCCTTGGCCGATTTTGTGACAGTTTCGGGCCGTATCAATAATGAAACCAAGCCCGAACTGCTTTACAAAAAATGCGGCTTCGGTAGCATGGTGATTTGGCATGTGCTGATCCGTCAGACGTAAACCGCAAAAAACGGCAAAAAACAGGCTGCGAAAGCAGCCTGTTTTTATGTAGTCCTCCCCAAAATGGCGAGTTCAAAACACCAATGGCGGTGAAACCGTCAACACGCCGGAGATGTTAAGACAAAGGCGTAACCCACACGTTCAAAACGGCAATTGAATCTTTGCCCTAAGGCAATAAACTCCGCTTTCTACATCGAAGTATTCACCGCAATACCGAAACGGGTTGGGATCGGCGCCCACGCGGTCTTTTTCGTTGCCAAAAGCGTCGTAGGCGTAGGTTTTGGTCTGGGCGGCAACGGCATTGTAAATATCTTATTCCCATGTGCTGTATTGATACGAATTCCCACCTATGCGCTTGATCGATTTAATTCCATCAAGGATTTGATTCATGTCGTCATTTATAAAAAAGATGCCTTCCTCGTCATCAACCACCCCCTTTGTGACAAAATAAATAATAGATCCATCTTTCCGGATTTCAAGAACTTGTATTTTAGGGTTATATGAAGCAAAAGGAAGTTCTGCTATTTGATTCAAGTCCCTATCATATAACTGTATTTTATAGTCATCAACATTTGCAGTAAAAAAATCGTCGTCTTTCACTATTTTGTTAATAACGTAAAAGTATTCATACTCTTGATTATCCTGTTGCTTATGGCAAGCCGATAACGCCGCCAGCATAATTACTACGGTTAAAATTGCTTCTATTTGTAAAATGTGCTTTTTCATTAATATCACCTCATTATTAAATCTGCGGTCCAAATCCGTAGAGAATAACATATAACCACCACAAATCGTTGCGGATATAAAAATACTCAACCCCCATCCATCTTGCTCTGCGATCATGTTCTTCATCGAATCTTGATTGCCCTTCCATTTTTGCTAATGGTGGTAAAATACTTCCGCCTTGTGCCAGTGCACCGCTTACATAACCGGAAACATAATGAGACTCCAAAAAATATGCCCAGACAAAATTACCCGCTTCGTTTTTATTCATTAAGACACCTTTCACAAGATACAATTTTTCTTCTTTCATTTGCAATTTAAAATCCAATTCGCCACCAACAGACTGTGCAAGAATCCTTTTAATATCTGTAGGCTTTTCATTTGCTTTATCAATTAGTGCGTCAAAAGTTGAATCAAGAAAGCCTAAATCTATTGATGTCCATGCATACAGTTCTACCGTTTCTCTACTGTTTGCTTCCGATACTGGGGTCGTAGTATCTCGCCCGGAGGTAGTAAACCCCGCTCTCTACATCGAAGTATTCACCGCAGTAACGGAACGGGCTGGGGTCGGAGCCGACACGGTCTTTTTCGTTGCCGAAGGCGTCGTAGGCATAGGTTTTGGTCTGCGTTCCGGCATTATTGACCATACCCACCACATCCCCGTGAGTGTTGAAGAGGCATAGCCGCCCGGGGTTTAACCCATATTCGGAGACTTTACTATTTAGGTCAGTATGTCCGGATCGTCTTCATATCCACTCTTTCCTTTTCAAATTCAATCTCATACTTCTGCACTCGCTTCCCAGTGATAAAGCACATTCATAATATCCAGATCCAAGGTTCTTCGGTATTTTACATTATTAGTATCTTGAGCATCTTGGTTTTTGCCGCATTCATACCCTTCCAGCATAAGCTTGCCATCCTCAATGTCCGCTGCAGTAAAATACCAACTCAGGCAATGGTACGGATAAGTCAAAAAAGAAAAGTCGGCAGCATTTGCTCGGATTTGTGCGATTTGTTCTCCCGTATCTGCATCTATCTTGAATATTGCTTTATTGGCTTGCACAGCAATCAAAGCAGAATCAAATACTGCAATATTACGGATATGATTTGTCCCAAACTCCCACAAAACCTTTTCTGAAGGAATGTGATAAGCCACAACGCCGGGGTTCTCCCATCTTCCGATAAACAAAACTTCCCCATTTGCGGAAAGCGGAATACCGTATTGCACGTTATAGACAAGTCCATCACAAACAGCGGCGCAGACGGATTTTCTCCGGCTGGGCCGCTGTTCTCTGAAGCAGTCTTCTTCATCCGCTATTTCACAGGTTTTCCTTCTCTGTCAGAAAACTATGCTTCCGATCCCGTATATCAAATCACGGATTTCTTTTTCAATAATTCACGGGCGGCTGAAAATCGCCATGGCCGGAAAGGAGGAGCGTCGTGCGATAATTGATCCCGTGGCGATAAAAGGTGATCTCTACGGCCTCGCCGACACGATAGGCGTTTCTGGCCAAATAAGCCTCCTGCGGCGAAGTGACGCGCACATCGCCCACATGGGTAATTGTATCCCCTGCCATCAATCCGGCCTTTGCCGCAGGACTTTCTTCCGGGACAAATACCACATAAAGTCCCTCGGGCAACAAAGTTTGTGGCACATTGTCTACACTCGATCCCTGAATTCCAACCATGGGCCGCGCAACATAGCCTTGGCTCACCAACTCTGCCACAATGCCGCGAACGGAGTCTATGGAAAGCGCCGCGCTTATCCCCTCATGATCATCGGGAAAGATCTTGGCGGAACACAGACCGATCACCGCGCCCGTTTTGTCAATGAGCGGGCCGCCAAAGGCCGTGAGATCCAAGCGAATGCCTGTAAGAACAAGGTCTAACATTTCCCCCTGCCACAATACATTTTTACAAAATGCGGAAACTGTGCCAAGCGAAGCCGAACCGGGCGCCCCCGCTGCCCCGCCGCCCAGCGCGATGACCGGATCACCGTCCTGCGCCAATTCCGGACAGCCAATAACGGCGGGAACCAAACCGTCGGCGCTGATTTTAAGAACAGCAAGATCGGTTGCCTGATCGGTTCCCACAATAAACGCCGTATAACGTGCGCCGCCGTGCAGGGTAACCGTAATCTTGTCACAATCGGAAATCAGGCTGCAGAGCGTTACAATATACCCTTTTTTCGACATCACAAGTCCGCTCCCCGTCTGGGTCTGCGAGGCGGCACAATGTTCAGCCGTAATGCTGACCACCGACGAGGCTGCCGCCTCAACCGCTGCCGTAACATCCTCGGTAAATAACGGAACATCAGAATCCTCCAAGATGTTTCCGTACTGTTCCGCGTTACGCGGCCCCATCAGCCCGGAAAGCCATCCCGTCGCTGCCGGAGCAGAACGGGCGTTGGTCTTGGATACATGAAAAACGTTTGCCATATTACTCCAGACCATGCCAATACCGACAATGATGGCGCAGAGCATCAAAAAAACTCCCGTAACCACCACCATGGCGTGGCGGAACCGCTCTTTTCTGGTTTTCTCCGACAGGATCTCGTCGTAGGTCTTATATGGAAACGGCTCACGATATTCCGTATCGCGGGCTTCCCGGTGATCGTCCATTCGTTCCTCCCTTTTCTCAGCGTCCCAGCGGGACCGTGAAGCAAAACTCGGTGCGGTCGTCGCCGCTGCGGACAAAGATATCGCCGCCATGCCGCCGGATCACGGTTTTCGTGATATAAAGTCCCAAACCTGCCCCGTCGCTGTTGCGGTTACGGGAGGTATCTCCCTTGTAAAAGCGGTCAAAAACAAATTTCAGTTTGTCCGCCGGGATCTCGCTGCCGCTGTTACGGATGTTGAATTGCAGACGATTATTGTTGTTTTCCGCCATATAGATCGTGATCTCGCCCTCGTTTGGCGTAAATTTCACGGCGTTGTCAACCAAATTGTACACCGCCTGGAACAAGCCGTCATGGTCGGCCCGGATGGTCTCCTGCTCGGGAATATCCAATTTCACTTCAATGCGCTTGTCATTGAGCTGCTGCTCAAACCCGATCACGATACGCCGCACCATTTCGCTTACATCAAAAAGAGAAAGGTTAAGCGCCTGCCCGCTTTCCAGCCGGGAGACCGAAAGCATGCTGTTTGCCAGACGGGTCAGCCGCTTGATCTCGTCGGAAATGATGCGCAGATAGTATTCCTGCTTATCGGGCTGAATGGTGCCGTCCAGAATTCCATCCACAAAGCCCGCAATGGTGGTCATGGGGGTTCGGAGATCGTGCGAAACGCTGGCGATCAGCCCGCGCCGGGTCTCCTCTGTCGTCTGCATGGATTCCGCCATGCGATTAAAGCGAATGGTGAGATCATACAGTTCGTCCTGCTGTCTGGGAAGCGGCGCACGGGCGCTGTAATCGCCCTGTGCGAAGTTGCGAGCCGCAACCGCCATGTTTTTCAGCGGCTGCACTGTACTGCGCGTTACAATGATCGTGGCTACCAGCGTCAGAAACAGCACGCCGATGGTCAGCAGAATAAAGACCCGCGAAAGCCGCATAAACAGTTCCTCGGTGGCCTGCGCGGGCATACAGACAAAGACGGCGCCGATGGCTTCGCCGTCTGTCTCAACGAGTTTCCCCATAACATAATTTTGTGAAGAGAGATAGCCGTAAAAAGCCGATGTCTGCGTGTAATATCCATCCCGCAGAAGCGCATCCATGGCGGCCGACGGCATGTCCAGTCCGTTATCCTCCTGGCTGTAACAGCCGTCGGAGTCTGCAATATACAAAAGCGCACCGTCGCGGCTGCCCACAAAGATGGTGCCGTTGCAGTCGCCGGCCAGCATATGCATGGTCATCCGATAGTTCGTCCCGAGCTGGGTATTCCATTCCGAGCTTTCCCGCAAGGTAAAATAGGAAACGGTAAACTGCACGGCCCGATCCGAGGCGTCCGCAAGCTGCTGCTGCTTTTCCTGCAAGGCAAAGCGGTTGACCTGGGAAATAAACGCGCTGCCCAAAATGACAAAACCCAAAACGATCACCAGCGCATAGATGGCAAAGTTCCGGGCAAATAAGCTTTTCAAACTGCCCCACGCTCCGTTTCACAATCAATGTTCGTCGTTTTGCGTTTCGCCTTCCCGAAGTTCAAATTTATAGCCCACGCCCCAGACCGTCTTGATCTCCCATTGATCCGAAACGCCCTGAAGTTTCTCCCGCAGACGCTTGACATGGACATCCACCGTGCGGGTGTCTCCAAAATAATCAAATCCCCATACGTCGTCCAGAAGCTGCGCCCTGGTAAAGACCCGGTTGGGCGAACTGGCGAGAAAATACAGCAGTTCGATCTCCTTGGGCGGAATCTCCATCTTTTGCCCGCGCACGACGATATTATAGGATTTTTTATCGATAATCAAGTTGTCAAAGACCAGCTTGTCCTCGCCCTCGTCCTTGCTGAAACGCCGCAAAACGGCCCTGACCCGTGCGATGACTTCTCGCATTTCAAAGGGCTTGGTAATATAATCGTCCGCTCCCAGTTCCAGGAGCGTCACCTTATCGAAAATTTCGCCCTTTGCGGTAAGAATGATGACCGGCGTTTTGGAAAACGTCCGAAGCTCACGGATCATCTGTGTTCCATCCATCACGGGCATCATCAGATCCAGCAGTACCAAATCTGGATGCACCCGCTTGAAAGCCCGCAGCCCCTCGGCGCCGTCCTGCGCCATTTCGATATGATAGCCCTCCTGCCCCAGATAAAGATGCAGCAGTTCTCGAATATTTCCATCGTCTTCCACGATCAGAATGGTTTTTTCCATCTGTAACAGTCTCCTTTGCCGAATATGTTTTTCTGGATTTATTATACCTGACCTGTGTGCAAAATGCATCACAAAATTGTGAACAAGGAGGTTTTTTCCTTTGCGGAAAAATAGAAAAAGGCAAAAAGCCGCGGCTATTCGCTGCCAATTGCAGTCCGCCCCCATCCATGAGTGGCGGGATCCAAAACAGCTTTTGTGGCGAAGCAGTCGAAAAACGCCTGCTGGATCAGGAATCAAGGCGTACCCTGCCAATTACGCCAAAACACATCAGGCGGGCATTAAAATACAGCAGCAAACGAATAACAGGAATCGTTTCGCGCACGCGGACTGAAACTGCGAATATCATAATTAACATTATGTCCAAAAATGAAATACCCCCGGCTATGCCGGAGGTATTTATTAGAAATCGCAAAACTCAGTCGACCATGCTCTTCAGGTTCACGGCAACTTCAAAGGGCGCGGCGGTAACGGCGCGGATCTCTTCGATGGTGAACTCGGGGTTGAACTCGGTCATCAAAAGGCCCTTCTCGGTGACCTCAAACACGCACATCTCGGTGATGATCTTATTCACGCAGTGAGAAGCGGTGAGCGGCAGACGGCAATGCTCAAAGATCTTGGGATTGCCCTTGGCGGTATGCTCCATGCAAACGATGCAGTTGCGGGCGCCGACGCACAGATCCATGGCGCCGCCCATGCCGGGCATCTTTTTGCCGGGAATGATCCAGTTGGCCAGATTGCCCTGCGCGTCAACCTCCAGTGCGCCCAGGAAGCAAGCGTCCACATGGCCGCCGCGGATCAGGCCGAAGTTGGTGGCAGAATCAATGAAGCCGCCGCCGTAAGCAACGCTGGCAACGCCGCCGCCGGCGTCGATTACATGGTAAGGATCAAAATTGGCGTCGCCCTCCTTGGGCGTGGCGCCGGCGCTGACGATACCCAACTCGGCGTGAATGATCAGTTCAACGCCTTCGGGCAGGTAGGAGGGGATCATAGTGGGCAGGCCGATACCCAGGTTGACAACATCGCCGTCCTTCAGCTCTTTGGCGCAGCGCTTGGCAATAAAGGCCTTGATTTCAGACTTTTCCATTACTTTCTGTCTCCTTCCACGATGTAGTCAACACACATACCGTAGGTATGCACGTTCTCCGGCTCGATCTCGCCCACGGGGACGATATACTCGCACTCGGCGATGACGGTGTCAGCGGCGGTAGCCATGACGGTGTTGAAGTTCCGCATGGTGCCCTTGTACCAGCAGTTGCCGTATTCATCGCACTTATAGGTGCCCAGCAGAGCGAAATCCGCGTGGATGGGCTTCATCAGCAGATAATCCTTGCCCTCGATGTTTCTGCGCCCGAGGCACAGGGGGCTCTGCTCGATCAGGGTGTCGACGCC
>JAFZPW010000067.1 GCA_017552495.1 Clostridia bacterium
ACCGATTTTACCGCCCTGCCCGGCAACGGCCTGACGGCGAAATGGCGGGGGGAAAGCCTGACGGGCGGCAGCCAGTCCTTCCTTGCTTCGCAGACGCAGCTGCCGGAGAAATTGCGGCAACGGGCGGAGCAATTCGCCGCGGAAGGGAAAACGCCGCTGTTTTTTGCCGAAGACAACCGGCTTTTGGGCGTGATCGCCGTGGCTGATATCATCAAGGAGGACAGCGCCGGGGCGGTGCGGGAACTGCAAAACATGGGGATCCGGGTCGTCATGCTAACCGGCGACAATGAGCGCACCGCCCGCGCCATCGGCGCGCAGGCCGGGGTGGACCGGGTGATCGCGGGGGTTTTGCCAGACGGCAAAGAGCGGGTGATCCGCGAATTGAAAGCGCAGGGAAAGGTGGCCATGGTGGGCGACGGCATCAATGATGCGCCGGCCCTCACCCGGGCCGATCTGGGCATCGCCATCGGCGCGGGCGCCGACGTGGCCATCGACGCCGCCGACGTCGTGCTGATGAAGAGCCGTCTTTTGGACGTGCCCGCCGCCATCCGGCTGAGCCGCGCTACGCTGCGGAACATTAAGGAGAATCTGTTCTGGGCGTTTTTCTACAACTGTGTCTGTATTCCGCTGGCGGCGGGGGTCTTTGTCAAATGGGGGATCACGCTGAATCCCATGATCGGCGCGGCCGCCATGAGTCTGAGCAGCTTTTGCGTGGTGACCAACGCCCTGCGGCTCAATTTGTTTGACGTCTATGACGCCGCAAAGGACAAACGGAAAAAGACCGCGGAAGCGGCAGAAGCGGCGGAAATCAGTCCGGCGCGGACCGAAAAGACCCTGCGGGTGGAAGGCATGATGTGCGAGCACTGTGAGAATGCCGTGAAACAGGCGCTGGCCGCCGTGGAGGGCGTGGAGGTAATCGCTGTGAGCCACGAGCGCGGAACCGCCGTGGTAAAACTGGATCGTGAGATTTCGGAGGATACGCTGAAAAAGGCAGTGGAGAGCGCGGGATATCTTTTTCTCGGGATGTGATTCCAAGCGGGCGGGGCCATTCTTTAATAAGGCGTAGAAGTATCGTAAGAACAAAAAACCGGTGCGGGATTGGGGAAGAAAATGGCCGATCAGAAAAGGATGGACATCGGTTTGCATTGGAAGGAGGATGCGTGATGAAAAAAGAGGGTATAGGATGGGTTTTGTTTATCAATCTGATTGGCGTGCTCTGCCTGGCGTATTTTGCGTATTTATTTCTGTCTCATGATACGGCGGTTGTAAATCCCGACGCTATGATTCCGTTTCAAACATGGGAGAGAGGCGGAATGGCGCTTACGATAGGTTTGTTTCCAATGCTTATTGCAAATGCATTGTGGTTTCTCGTTTTGAAAGGAAGCAAAATGACAAGCAGGCTGTTCTGTTTTATACCAAGCGCCCTCTGCTTCTTTTTGGCCGCCAGTTTTTGGACTATCAGCCTGTTGGGATAACGGGCGTTTGACGAAAAAACCGGAAATGGATGATTCCATGATCCTTTCCCGCGAACGGTTTGTTTTTTGCTTTGGGGGATAACGTATATGAATAAACTATTGCTGTTTGATTTAGACGGAACACTTCTCAGAACCGATAAAACCATATCGGAAAAAACCCTTGCCCAATTGGAGCGATGCAGACAGAAGAACTGCCTCATTGGTGTTTCCACATCAAGGGGCGAACAAAATTGTTTATCTTTTATTGGACAGCTTCGCCCTGACGTTTTGATTGCCAGCGGAGGGGCTCTTGTTAAGAAGCATAAGCAAATTATCTATAAAGCGGTGTTTACACCGGAGCGATCCAGAGAACTGATTCAAATTGCCAGAGAAATCTGCGGGGAAACGGTAGAGATTACGATGGACACGCCGAACGGGCATTATTGGAATTACAAAAACGATCCGAGGGAATCAGATCAAAGTTGGGGAGACAGTATTTGGACGGATTTTCATGATTTTTCTGAGGAAACGTTAAAAATGTGCGTCGAAATTTTTGACGAAGAAAAAGCAAATCAATTAACAGAAAGGCTTGTTGATTGTGATGCAGTACGATTTTCTGACGGTCAATGGTATCAATATACGAAAGCGGGCGTCACGAAAGAACATGCGATTGATGTCGTGTGCCAAAACTGTAATATGACGCCGCAGGAGATTATCGCTTTCGGAGATGATTTTGCGGATATTGGGATGTTAAGAATGGCGGGCATCGGTGTGGCAATGGGCAACGCAGTTGATGAAGTAAAAGCAATCGCAGACGTTGTCATAGGAAAGAACGATGAAGATGGTATCGCGGAATATTTGCGGGGGATAGAGGATCCTGATTGATTCCTGTCTTGAAACCGCAGCTTTCCTTCGCAATAGCGACAATCGGTGCTTTGCCCTTTTTATGGTGTGCAGGAAAACGTCGGTCCGGCAGATGTCCCGAGCGGCTGCCGACATGGATTTGGACAAGATTTGCGGGCGTGAGGAGATCTCTTTTGCAGAAGCGATTGATTTTGAAGCGGATTTCTGCTATACTGTTATTAAATTGACAAAAAACGCCATAATCCGCCTTGCGCGGAGAGGAGGACAACATGAAAAAGAAGATGAAGATCGAAGGAATGCGCTGCGGCGGCTGTGAGGGCCGGGTGAAGCGGATGCTGGAGGCGCTGCCGCAGGTGGACCGTGTGACCGCCAGCCATGAGGCTGGCGCCGCAGAGGTCATCCTTAACGCCGAAATCCCGGATGAGGTCCTGAAAAAAACCGTGGAGGATCTGGGCTTTTTCGTAACCGGGATCGAATAAACCGGAAGAGGCGGCTTGCCGCTCTTTTGCCGGGGACAAAGAGAATCATCGTTCTAAGGAGCCAACCTATGTGTAAAATCGAAACGAGCGATCCCATTTACGGAGAATACATCCGGATCCTCAAGGCGGAGCTTATCCCCGCTACC
>JAFZPW010000068.1 GCA_017552495.1 Clostridia bacterium
GCGCTTTGTATGGCGCTTCCCCTTTTGACCGCCTGCGGCACAAAGGAGCCGTCACCCGTCGAACCCGTCATCGAGCCTGTTCCTGTGCCCGAGCCCGTGCCCGAGCCCGTGCCTCAGCCCGCGCCAGATCCGGAACCCGATCCCGCGCCCGACCCCGATCTTTTTGTGGCAGAGGGCAACGTCAATCCTCTCACCGGTCTGTGCGACGGTATCTCCGACGAGGCGCTGGAGCGCCGCCCTGTGGCCGTAATGATAAACAACATTAAAACCGCCCTGCCCCAGTGGGGCGTTTCCCAGGCCGATATTCTTTATGAAATGCTGGCCGAGGGCCGCATCACCCGCCTGCTGGCGATCTTCCAGGATTATTCCAAGATCGACAAGCTGGCCAGCATTCGCTCGGCCCGCCCCTATTACATGGACATTGCCCAGAGTTACGGCGCCGTTTACATCCATTTCGGCGGCAGCGTCCCGGCTTACACCGCCATCGCCAATCGAAAAGATTTGATCCACATCGACGGCATTAAGGGCAACTGGGAGGGCACCGTATTTTTCCGCGATCCCGACCGGAAAAAGCAAATGGGGCTGGAGCATTCGGTGTATACCACAGGCGAATATCTCCAAACCGCCATGGATAAACTGACCGCGCAGGGCAAGGATCTGAGCCAGAGCGAGCATCCCTCGGCCTTTTTGTTCAGTGAACGGCTGAGCGAAAACAGCGCCGTGAACGGCGAGCCCTGCAGCAAGGTCACCGTCACCTTCAGCGATTCCCACCGGCCCTGGTTTGAATACGACGCCGAAAGCGGGAAATATCTCCGCTTCGAATACGGCAAGCCCCAGATGGACGGCTGGCTCAACGCCCAGATCGCTACGGAAAACGTGCTGGTGCTGCGCATGTCCACCCGTGACGTACCGGGCAGCGATCTGCACCTGGTGGAGATCACCACCACCGGCAGCGGCGACGGCTATTATTTCTGCGGCGGCAAATACATTCCCATCACCTGGCAGAAAGACAGTTACAACAGCCCCATCCGCTATTATGACGAAAACGGCGACGAACTGATCGTATCCCGGGGGCAAACCTTTATCTCCTGCGTCACCACCACGGCCTCGGTGGATATCGAGGAATAACGCCCGCTCATCCGCAAACGGCTGACAATGGTCAGCCGTTTGTTTTTTTTGTTTTTTGAGAAAAAAGGCTTTTCAACAGACGGAAAATGTGCTATCGTAAAGTGTATTATCAAGAATAACAAAGAAAAGAAAGGATGATCGTTTTGGATCGCCCCGAGCGTCGGTTCCCCCGTCCCACCATCGGGCTTCGCTGCATCAAAACCGCTCTTTCGGCCGCGCTTTGCGCGATGCTGTATTTTTTCATCGGCAGGAATCCCACCTTTGCCTGCATCGGCACGGTCTTTGGCATGGGGCAGGATATGAACGCCTCGCGCCTGCATGGCGGCAACCGCTTTTTCGGCACCATCATCGGCGGCCTGATCGGGATGCTGCTGTTCCGCTTTTACCTGATCTTTTATCCCGACGGCAAGCCCCGCTTTCTTCTGGTGATCCTGACCTTTGCCGGAACGGTGCTGCTCATCCTGCTGTGCCAGATGATCTGGGTCGGCGGTGTGCAGCCGGGCAGCGTGGTGCTGTGCATCATCCTGTTCAACACGCCGCCGGACGCTTACATCCGTTATTCCCTCAACCGCATGGCGGATACCGGCGCGGGAGTGCTGATCTCCCTGTTCATCAACTATCTTCTGCCGCGGCAAAGGCTGCTCCGCTGGTGGGGCCTGACGAAGCGGCGGCTCGGCTTGTCGCTGACGCAGGAGGAAGCCTCGCTGCTGGAAGAGGATCTCGCGTAATCGAAAAGCATACGGCTTTGCCGTATGCTTTTTTCACGCACCGGAAAGCAGACGCAGCGCCGCCGCCCACAGTCCGGGCAGGAGCCACAGCCGCAATCCGCTGGCCAGCAAAACCGCGAGGAATCCGGCCAGAGCCGTCAGAAAAAACGCCCCGTCCGGTCCCGGATCCCGCCGGGCTGCCTGCGCCCGCAGATGCGCCAGCGTCATGCTCTGCCGGGCCAAAAGGAGCATGGCCGTCAGCGTGAGAAAACCGGGAAAAAATCCCATCGCCGCCGCCGCGGGATAAGCCCATTTGCCCAGCATCCCGGCACGAAGCACCGCCTCGCCCGCCAACAGGCTTCCCTTTGCCGCCATGGTCAGCGCCGCAAGCAGCCCGCCCCCGCGAATAAAGCCCGCGAAAAACAGGAGCATCAGCAAAATCAGTTCTGGCCACAGCACGGCTCCCAGACTTTCCCCCGCCGTCAGCGCGTGCAAAAAAGGCAGTTTTCCGCCCCAAACGCTTCCCGTGGCGGCCCCAGCCAGCAGCGCCGCCGCCAAATACGGCTCGGGCCGTTTTTCGGTCGTTCGCCGTCGTTGATTCTTTTTCATCTGCAAATCACCCATAGTATCCTATGGCCTGTCCGCCGAAAATAGAACTGACCCGGCAAGATAAAATAAACCCCCGCGAAGCGCTTCGCGGGGATGAAAAAGGAAAACCGGCTGCCGTTACAGTTCCAGATGCTCGTAAATAACGCCGTCGCACAGGCGGCGCGCCCGCGCCAGTTCTTCTTCGGTGCGGATCGTCCAGCCAAAGAGGGGGATTTTTTTCTTTTTGCAGGTCATACGCAGACGATACCCGATCTTCGACGCCTGAAAGGCGATGAAATCCGGCTTGGTCAGCGGGTTGAACATCAAATGGCTGGAATAAAACTGAAAGCCCTTGTTCTCGTCTGACAGGTTGCCTAACTGTCCCCGAATGAATTGGGGCGCATGGCGGTGAAGCCAGACCAGCACCTCGGGATTAAAGGATTCCAGAATAAACTCGCCCGTATAGCGCACCAGCCGTTCTTTGAGACGCGATTCCAGCCGGCCCACGTTGGCGGCCTTGTAGTTCTTGATCTCGATGAGCAGGGGGACGCGCCCATCCACCAGTTCCAGCACTTCGTCCAGCGTGGGAATGCCGTATTCGGTTTTTTGCAGGCGCAGCTTGCGCAGATCGGCCAGCGACCATTCCTCAATGTTGCCGGGCACGCCGGTCATCCGCTGGAGCTGCTCGTCATGAAAGACCACCAGTTTATTGTCGGCCGTCACATGCACGTCAAACTCAATGGCCTTTCCGGCCTCCACTGCCCGCCGGAACGCGGGAAGCGAGTTTTCCGGAATTCCGGCTCTCTCCTCATGCAAGCCCCGATGGGCCACCAGACGGTAATGCTCCGCAAAATCTCTGCCGCGTTTTCCAGCCATAAACAGCCGCCTCCGATCTTTCGTTTCCGGTAAACTGATAAGGATAGTGTAGCACATTTTTTCAGCGGAAACAAGCGGGGACGCCTTTTTATCGCAAGCGGTAGAACAATAATCGGAATATCACACCGGGACAAAAAAGAATTGCATTTGTCTGCGGTGTATGACATGCTGTATCATATAGTATTATAAGTATTATAAAAAAATGAAACAGGAGGCGGAACGATGAAGCGGATCCAGAGGAAAATCGCATTTTTGTTGGCGGCAGCGCTGTTTGCTTCGGCAATCCCGGCCCTTGCCGCGGATACCGCATTCCGTGACGTGAAGCCTACCCACTGGGCGAGGGAGTACATCGAGCAAGCCTTTGCCGATGGCGCCGTCAATGGAACTTATTACAACGAACGTACCGGGGAACGGTGGTTCGAGCCGGAAAAGACGCTCACGGTAGCGGAGTTCGCCGCCGTTTTGACCCGTGCCTTTTTCCCGAAAGCAACGAGTGTCGCAGAAGCAACTAAGAAGCCCTCAGATAAATGGTATGCTCCATACATGAAGGTTGCGAATGATAAGAAACTGTTTGACCGCATTTGGGACCCCACCAAGGGCACCGAAGCGGTCTCTCCGGAGCAGAGCATCAACCGTTATGTTATGGCCGTTATGATTGCCAATGTCACCAGCAACATGATTAACGACAGAGGCTTCATGTATGTTGGGTTCGTGGACAATTTTGGGCTTAATCAGGCGAGGGAAAGAACTGCGGATATCGACAGTGTGCCGAAGGAATACGAATACTCTGTCCTGTGGGCAGTGGGAACCGGCATCCTCAATGGCGTTGACAGCAAGGGCACCTTCGCCGGAAACCAGATGATGACCCGTGCGCAGATGGCAACGGTTTACTGCCGGGCAAGGGATCTTTTCAAGTATTGCAGGCCGGAAAATGATACCGATCCTGCGCCGGATGTCAATACGGAAGATCTTGCCACCCGCTTGCTCAATAATATCAACAGCAAAAGAGCAAGCCAGAGTCTTGGAACACTCGCGCTTGATGAAGCGCTCTGCGAGGTGGCCCAGATCCGCGCTCAGGAGATCGTGAGCAATCCGACCCATACCCGGCCGAACGGTGAGACTGTTTCTGCCGAACTCAAACGCAGAGGCATTGCATGCAACCCCATGGGAGAGAACATTGCCGTTGGGTATGATGATCCCGGTGATGTGGTAGAAGCGTGGAAGCAATCCACGGGTCACAATGCCGTCATGATGCTTCCCGAAGCAGGGAAGGCGGGTATCGGCTACGTGCATACGAACAGCGGGTACAAGGATTATTGGATCCTCATTGTTTGCTCGGGGGATACCGCACCTGCCAGTCCCGATCCCGTTGTGACCGCTCAGAAGCTGATGAACGGCAAGGAAGCCACAGTGGAAAACGTCCTGGAAATGCTGGAGGATCTGAAGGCGAACAAATACCCGGATGGGACGTACTATGAACCGAATTTTAGTTACCCTTTTCATGTGCCGCTGGATGGGTCCGGACAGGCGGGAAAACAGTGCGCGAAGCTGGCCTTTATGATTAGTGATGATATTTTTGGTTATGCGCCTGCAAGAAGAGTGGATGACTTCATGGACCTGCGGCCGGGGGATATTATTCGCTCGACTACACATTGGTCTATTTGCATCAGTTATCCCAAACAATTTCCAACGACTGGTGAATGGTATGTGGATACTGTAGGCGGGGGTTCAAGCGGACACATATCATGGGCAGGCACGTGTTTCTCATATAATGAAAACCTCGTGGCTTTTTACACAAGATATTGATTTAAGCCGTCACGACGAAGGATTTTTCACGAGGTATTAAAAAAGGTTGCCGGGAAACCCGGCAGCCTTTTTTTGCAAACGTCGATAAAGCCGCAGTAACCACCGGGTCGCAATTTTTCCCCGGCCGCCCCTTGCGGGGCGCTTCTGATTCTGTTATACTTAATTGTTGTAATATCCATTTGACAGACTGGGAGGGGTTTGATGTATACGATCCATCGCCGCGTGGGTTACAGTCAACTTATGCCCGATTGGCGGCTTTCGCTGACGGCGCTTTTGGATCTGTTTCAGGATTGCGGCACCTTTCACGGCGAAGACGCAGGTCTCGGACTTGCCGCGATGGACGCCCGGGGACAGCGCTGGCTGCTTTCCCGCTGGCGGATAAAGTTCCTTTCGCCGCTGCCCGGTTTGGGCGAGCCCATTTCGGTGGGAACGCAGGCGTATTCCTGCCGAATGTCGATGCTCAACCGCCGCTATTGGTTGCGCGGCACGGGCGGCGCGCTTGTGGCGGAGGGCGACGCCTTATGGGTTTTGTGCGATAAGGCTTCGCAAAAGCCCATCCCCGCCGCCTCCGGCTGCGACATTTATTTGGAGCCCGCTGACTTCCCGCCGCTGGAGGGTCTTCCCCGCCGTCTGCCCGCCGTGGAAAATGGGCGGGAACTGCCGTCCTTTTCCGTGACGGCGGAAATGCTGGACACCAACCGTCATTGCAACAACGTCCGCGCCATCGGGCTGTGCGCCCGTTATCTGCCCGCAGACTTCACTTTCTCCGGCTTTGCCGCCGATTATCACCGGCAGCTTCCGGCGGGCGCTTCGGTAACACCGCTGCTGTGGGAGACCGGCGGATGCGTCACCGTTTCGCTTTTTGTGAACGGCAGCGTTTGCGTCACGGCGGCTTTTTTGCGCTGATTCTTGATTCTGTTTTAGGGGGATCCTTGTGGTTTTCAGCAGTCTTCCGTTTCTGTTTGTCTTTCTGCCCGTTTTTTTCATCATCTATGCCTTTTTGCCGGAAAAGGCCAAAAACGCCTTTCTTCTGCTGGGGAGTCTGGCCTTTTACGCCTATGGCGCGTGGGAAACGCCGCTTTATCTTTTGCTTCTGCTGGCCGCCATTTTGGTCAACTGGGCCGTTGGGCTGCGCCTGGCGCCTGAAAATCCGCGCCGGAAATTGTGGCTGATTTTGGGGCTGATCTACGATTTCTTCTGGCTTTTTCTCTTCAAATACGCCGGTTTTTTTTGGGACAATGCTTCCGCGCTGGCAGGATTCTTTACCCATCACGCCGCTTCCCGCGCCTGGGAGCTGATTCTGCCCATCGGCATTAGCTTTTACACTTTTCAGATCGCGTCCTATCTCATCGACGTGTATCGTAAGATCGTCCCGCCCGAGCGGTCGCTGATCCGTCTGGGGGCTTATCTCTGTATGTTTCCCCAACTCATCGCCGGCCCCATCGTCCAATATAATACGGTGGCGAAGCAGCTCCGTTCCCGCAAAACCTCTCTGTCCCAGACAGACCAGGGCCTGCGGCTGTTTACCCTGGGGCTTGGCTTCAAGGTGCTTTTGGCCAACAACGTGAGCGCGCTGTGGAGTGACATTTCCGCCGTTGGCTTCGAGAGCATCTCCACGCCGCTGGCGTGGATGGGCGCCGCCGCATACAGCTTCCAGCTCTACTTTGATTTTTACGGCTATTCGCTGATGGCTCTTGGCTTGGGGCGTGTGATGGGCTTCGACCTGCCGGAAAATTTCCGCGATCCCTATCTTTCGCTAAGCATGACGGAGTTTTGGCGGCGGTGGCACATCACGCTGGGCGCCTGGTTCCGGGAATATGTTTACATTCCCCTGGGCGGTAACCGCCAGGGCGAGGGCACGACGGTGCGAAATCTGCTGGCCGTCTGGCTGCTCACCGGTTTTTGGCACGGCGCAAGCTGGAACTTTATCCTCTGGGGGCTGCTGCTGTTCTGTCTGCTGTTCATCGAGCGCAAGGGGCTGCGGCGGGCGCTGGAGCGCAGACCGCTGTTCGGCCATCTGTATATGATTTTTGCCATTCCGCTTTCGTGGATGCTGTTCGCCATCCCCGATTTTCATCAGCTTGGCGTGTATTTCAGCCGCCTGTTTCCCCTCACCGGGCGCTTTTCCGGTCTGATGCCCGGCGATTGGCTCGAGCAGGGCAAATCCTTCGGCGTGATGCTGCTGGTCTGCCTGCTGTTTTACACGCCTTATCCCAAAAAGATCTGGAAGAAGACCGAGCGCACGCCGCTGGCGGCGCTTCTGCTGCTGGCTGTTTTCTGGGGCGCTGTTTATTGTTTGTACCGGGGTCTCAACGATCCCTTCCTCTATTTCCGCTTTTAAGCGTCAGGTGAATCTATGAAAAAACTGCTTCGCTATCCCTTTTTAACGCTGCTGGTGTTCACCGTGGCTGTGGCGTCGCCCTTCCTCTGGAAAGAAATGGGGCTTTTGGATGCGGTAAAAGCCATCTATCTCCCCGCAGCCGAAGATTTCACGCCGCAGATCGCGGATCTTTCCTCGCCCGATCCGCTGCCGAACGCGCCGTCCATAGAAGAAGCTCCCGCGTCTTCAGACCCCGTTGAATCTGATCCGGAGCAAAACCAGACGCCAGCAGAAGCCGATCTGCCGCTGCCGGAGCC
>JAFZPW010000069.1 GCA_017552495.1 Clostridia bacterium
TGCCCGCCATAATGGCGCTGTTGGGCACAAAGACCGAACGGTTGTCGATGGCGTGGAGATGGGTGTGGATCAGGCCGATGGTCTCCACCGTCCCTTCGGCGTTGGACACCGCGATATAATCGCCGGTGCGGAAGGGCTTGGAGGCCAGGATAAAGATCCCGCCCGCTAGATTGGCCAGACTGTTTTGCAGCGCCAGGGAAAAAGCCAGACCGGCGGCGCCCAGCACCGTTACCAGCGAGGCGGTGGGGATGCCCACCCGGTCGGCGCAGAGGATGACCAGCAAAAACAGAAGCCCCCATCGCAAAAGCGACACAATCAGGCCTTCCAGACTGCGATCCAGCCGATTGTTCTTTGCAAACAGCCGCTCCAGCAGTTTGCAAAAATATTTAATGAGAAAATATCCGGCGACGAAAATCAAAAGGGTCGTCAGCAAATGAAGCAGAAACGCCTGGGTCAGCGACGGAAACAGGTCAAACAGGCTTTTCGCCTCCGCCGCGGCGGTCAGGGAAAAAACACGCATGAGGATCCACCGTTCTTTCTATCTGTTTTTCTCGTTTTATTCTATATGGACAATATACCATAAACAGCGCGGGAGTACAAGAGATTCATGCCTGTCCGGCCTCCAGCGAAAGAAACGCCTGCGGCAGGCGGGCGATCACGTCCGAGGGAAGCATTCCCCGCGCACCCAGCGCCGTTCGCGCCAGCTTTCCCGCTTCGGCGTGAACAAAGACGGCCAGCGCTGCCGCAGTGAAAGGATCTTGCGGCATTTGCGAGGCAAGTCCGGCGGCAAGGCCCGCCAAAACGTCGCCCGATCCGCCTTTTGCCAGACCGCTGTTGGGCGCGCCCAAAAGCAGCGAGCGCGTCCCGTCGGTGACCAGCGTCTGTGCGCCCTTGAGCGCCAGCGTCACGCCGAAGTCCTTTGCAAAGGCCGTTGCCGCGTCCCGCGCTTCCGCTTCCGAGGCGTCCCGCGCAAGCCCCGTGAGACGGGAAAACTCCCCTGCATGGGGCGTGAGGATTGTCCGGCCGGGACGGCGGGAGAGGAAGGAGGGATCCTCGGCCAGCAGATTGAGTCCGTCGGCGTCGACGACCATGGGGCCGATGAAGTCCTCGGCCAACAGGCGCAAAAGGCTTCGTCCGTCGTCGCTGATCCCCAGACCGCAGCCAAAGAGCAGGCTTTGCGCCCGCTCCGCCGCACGCAAAAGCGCAAAGGCGCCGGATTCGGAGATCACGCCCTTGCCGTCGCCGCTCTCGGGCAACGGGAGAAGAAGCGCCTCGGGGAGGCGGCTGCGGGCGCTGCCGATCACCGCGTCAACCGACGCGAGCTGCACCAACCCGGCGCCCGAGCGCAGGGCGCTTTCGCAGGCCAAAAGCGCCGCGCCGGAAAAGTCCCGACTGCCGCAGACCAGAAGCGTGCGGCCAAAGCGCCATTTCGCGCCCGTTTCGTCCCGCAGGGGAAGCAGGGCCGCCGCCGCGGCCCGATCCAGCTTGTCACACATCCGATGGCCTCCTTGCTGAAACTGCCTTGTTTTTTGGCAGAAAATCTGATAAGATAAACAGGTGCTTTTATTGTAACAGAAGTCTTTTGCAAAGAAAAGGGCAAAAAACAGGAAAAAATCCCGGATTTTTACCGAAAAAATACAAAAAACGCTTGACGAGACCGACAGGATGTGATATTCTGACCTTACCTGTCAGGTCTTTTTTTTATGCCTGCTCAGGGAGGCAAACAGGCTGCGGTCTGCGCGGCCAAATTTAAAGGAGGTGCCGAACAATGCGCGTTAAAGTCACGTTAGCGTGTACGGAATGCAAGCAGAGGAATTACGCCACGGTCAAGAATAAGAAAAACACGCCCGACCGTCTGGAACTCAACAAGTATTGCCCTTTCTGCCGGAAGCACACCTTACACAGAGAAACCAAGTAAGGAACACGGAAAGGGAGGTACAGAGTTATGTCTGAAGAAACCAAGGATCTGACCGCTTCCGCCGAAACCAAGGAAGTCGTGGCCAAGAAGCCCGAAAAGGTGCAGAAGAAGTCCGATAAGCCCGGTCTGTTCGCCCGCATCGGCAAATGGTTCCGCGAGCTGCGGATCGAAGCGAAAAAGGTCGTCTGGCCCACCCAGAAGGCCGTTTGGAAGAACACGCTCATCGTCATCATCGCGCTGATCGTCCTGGCGGCCATCATCACGATCCTGGACGTGGCCTTCGGCGGCCTCCGCGACCTGCTGGCCCAGTTGGTCTGAGCCCGGGCGGGAGGTCAAGATGTCTGAAGCGGCAAAGTGGTACGTTGTCCATACGTACTCCGGCTATGAAAACAAAGTAGCCGCCACCATCCAGAAAACGGTGGAAAACCGGCATCTGGAGGATTTGATCTTCGACGTCCGCGTCCCCACGGAAATCGTTACCGAAGTCCGGGAGACCGGCACCAAAGAGGTGGAGCGCAAGATCTTCCCCGGATACGTCCTCATCAAGATGATTATGAACGACGACAGTTGGTATGTGGTCCGCAACACCCGCGGCGTCACGAGCTTCGTCGGCCCCGGATCCAAGCCCGTGCCCCTCACCGAGCAGGAGGTGGCCGCCCTGGGCATGGAAAAGCTGGAGGTCAAACTCTCCTATCAGGTGGGCGACAGCGTCAAGGTCATCGACGGCCCGCTGGAGGGCTTCATCGGCGTGGTGGACGAGATCGACCTGACCAATCAAACGGTCAAGGTCACCGTTTCCATGTTCGGCAGGGGAACCCCCGCCGAGCTTCGGTTCGGCCAGGTGGCCGCACTGGAGGCAACCAACAAATAACGGGAAAGCCCGTTTTGTTCCCCGCGTAGGTGGGAGAGCGAAAGCTCATTTTTACCACACTTTTATTAGGAGGTGCTCAAAGTGGCACAGAAAGTAACAGGTCTGATCAAGCTGCAGATTCCCGCCGGTAAGGCAACTCCGGCGCCCCCCGTCGGTCCCGCGCTGGGCCAGCACGGCGTCAACATCATGCAGTTCACCAAGGAATTCAATGAGCGCACCAAGAACGACGGCGACCTTATCATCCCCGTGGTGATTACCGTTTACGCCGACCGTTCCTTCTCTTTCGTTACCAAGACTCCCCCCGCGGCCGTCCTCATCAAGAAGGCCTGCAACATCAAGAGCGGCTCCGGTGTCCCCAACAAGACCAAGGTCGCTGAGATCAGCAAGGACGATCTGCGTAAGATCGTCGAGCTGAAGATGCCCGATCTGAACGCGGCCAGCGTGGAAGCGGCCATGAGCATGATCGCCGGCACCGCCCGCAGCATGGGCATTACCGTCAAGGAATAATCCGCAAACTGCAATAGGAAGCGGCGGCAAGCCAAGGCCGCCATGTGGGAGGACGCAAAGCGTCCGAAAAACCACTGTAAGGAGGAAAAAGTAACATGCGCAAAGGTAAAAACTATGTAGAAAGCGCAAAGCTCATTGATCGTGCCAAACTGTATGATCCCAATGAAGCCATCGATACCATGCTGAAGACCGCCAAGGCCAAGTTTGACGAGACTGTGGAGATCCACATCAAACTGGGCGTTGACTCCCGTCACGCCGACCAGCAGGTCCGCGGCGCCATCGTTCTGCCGCACGGCACCGGCAAGACCACCCGCGTGCTGGTCTTTGCCAAGGGCGACAAGGCCGAGGAGGCCCGCGCCGCCGGCGCCGACTATGTGGGCGATATGGACATGGTGGAAAAAATTCAGAAGGAAAACTGGTTTGATTTCGAAGTGGTCATCGCCACCCCCGACATGATGGGCGTGGTGGGCCGCTTGGGTAAGATCCTGGGCCCCAAGGGCCTGATGCCCAACCCCAAGTCCGGCACCGTGACCATGAACGTGACCCAGGCCATTCAGGATTCCAAGGCCGGCCGTATCGAATATCGTCTGGACAAGACCAACATCATTCACTGCCCCCTGGGCAAGGCTTCCTTCGGCACCGAGAAGCTCGAGGAGAACTTCAACACGCTGATGGCCGCCGTTCTGCGTGCTAAGCCCGCCGCAGCCAAGGGTCAGTATGTCCGCTCTTGCGTCATCGCCTCGACCATGGGCCCCGGCGTCAAGATGAACCCCGCCAAGCTCACGCTGGAAAACCTGACCAAGCAGGCCTGAGTTTTCCAAAAAGGTATTGACAAGCCGCAGGCTTGCTGATATAATACGAATGCTCATTCCGGAGACAGCAGGAGACAAGTAAACGGCGCAAGGCCGTCCTGCCGAGGAAGGGAAACCGTTTTTACGATTTTTCCGCGTCCTCCTGTCCCCGTGGTCAGGAGGACGCTTTTTCTTTGGTTTGCAGGGATGAGCAAACAGCAACTACACACGGAGGTGAAAACACGCATGCCCAACGCAAAGGTTTTGGAAGAGAAAAAGGCGATCGTCGCTTCTCTGGCGGAAAAGATGAAGAATGCGTCTGCCGGTGTTCTGGTGGACTACAAGGGCATCACCGTTGAGAACGACACCAAGCTGCGTGCCGAGCTGAGAAAGAACGGCGTGGAGTATTCCGTCGTCAAGAACACCCTGACTCGTTTTGCCGCGAAAGAGATCGGCTTCGACGAGCTGGACGGCGTTCTCAACGGAACGACTGCCATGGCCGTCAGCATGGACGACGCCATCGCCCCCGCCCGCGTGATCGTGGACTTCATGAAGAAGAACCCCAAGGTTCCCTTCCAGGTGAAGGCTGGTTTCGTGGAGGGTAAGATCGTTGACGTGGACACCATCAAGCAGCTGGGCGAGCTGCCCGGCAAGGATATGCTGGTGGCCATGGTCCTCGGCACTCTGAACGCACCCATCGCCGCTCTGGCCCGGGCGATCAACGCCATCGCAGAGCAGAAGGGCGCTCCCGCAGCCGCGGAAGCTCCCGCAGCCGAATAAGAATTAAAAAAATTGGAGGTAACTACAATGGCTACTGAGAAAGTCACCAAGCTGGTTGAAGAAGTGAAGGAGCTGACCGTCCTCGAGCTGAGCGAGCTGGTCAAGGCCCTGGAAGAAGAATTCGGCGTTTCCGCCGCTGCTCCCGTCGCGATGATGGGCGGCGCCGCCGCTGCCGCTCCCGCTGAGGAGGAGAAGACCGAGTTCACCCCCGTTCTGGCCGAAGTCGGCGGCAACAAGATCGCCGTCATCAAGGTCGTCCGCGAGCTGACCGGTCTGGGTCTGAAGGAAGCCAAGGAA
>JAFZPW010000070.1 GCA_017552495.1 Clostridia bacterium
TCTACCACAGACTGCTTGAAGCCGCGGTATTCGATGCCGTCATACATGCGGCCCAGCACCTTGGCGGTGTCGGCCAGAGATTCCTTCTTGCCCATCTGAGAAGAATTGGGATCCAGGAAGGTCACGCCCATACCCAGATCGCGGGCGCCCACTTCAAAGGCGCAGCGGGTGCGGGTAGAGGTCTTCTCGAACAGCAGGACGACCTGCTTGTCGGTGAGCCACTTATGCTCCACGCCGTTGTACTTCATCCGCTTGAACTCAGCAGACAAATCCAGCAGATAATTGATCTCTTCCGGCGTGAAATCCAGCAGCGTGAGGAAGCTTCTTCCTCTGATGTTCAGTCCCATAGTTGTTTCCTCCTAAAAATAAATATTATCAACAACAATTGCTGTTTCCGATCATTCGCCGCGAATCAGCGGCATGGACATGCAACGGGGACCGCCTCGTCCACGGGACAGCTCGGACGACGGAATCTCCAGTACCTGGATCCCCTTGTCCCGCAAAATGGCGTTGGTCACGTCGTTGCGCTCGTAAACCACGATCTTGCCCGGCGCGATGCACAGGGTATTGGAGCCGTCGTTCCACTGCTCCCGGGCCGCCGCGATGGGGTCGCCTCCTCCGCATGGAATGAGTTCCACCTTATCCACATGGGTATATTGCTCGAGAATGCGTTCCAGATCGGCGTCGATGCGGCGGATGCGAAGCTCGTCGGCGTCCTTGGGATCGGGAGTGATCTCATAGACGGTCAGCGGCCCCAGAATGGCGGGATGGACGGTGTATTTGTCCACGTCGATCTGAGTAAAGACCGTATCCAGATGCATAAAGGCCCGGCAAGAGGGAATATCAAAGGCCAGCACCGTGCGGATCCGGCACGCCGGATCGCGGAACAGATTACGCGCCGCGATCTCGATGCCGTCGGGCGAGGTGCGCTGGGAAATGCCGATGGCCAGCGTATCCGCCGTCAGATTGAGTACATCGCCGCCCTCGATGCTGGCATGAAGGCCGCGATCGTAATAAAGCTTGACCTGTCCCGCAAAATCGGGATGATAGCGGAAAATATATTCCGCATAGATTGTTTCCCGGCAGCGCGTGGGATAATACATCTTGTGCAGCAGCGCGCCGGTGCCCACCGAGGCAAAGGGGTCACGGGTAAAATACAGATTGGGCATGGGATCCACCAGAAGATCGTCCATGGGAGCGATTCTGTCCTGTAACGACTGTGCGGACACGTTGCCAAGCTCCTGCATGGCGATGCCCTCCATGGTTTTTTCCACCAGCGCCTTGCCCTGGTACCGCTCGATCATAAAATGATAGAGTTTATCCTGCCATTTGGCGGTTCTGATGTCGCCCTCGGTAAGCCACTGGTACAAAAAGGGTTTTACCAACTCGGGATGCAACTCCAGCACCTGAGTCATCAAATCCTCCAGATAGACCACCTCCGCGCCGTTTTCCCGGAGGACCGCGGCAAAGGCGTCATGCTCCCGCTGCGCAATCTTCAAAAAAGGGATATCGTCAAACAACAGTTCCGGCAGACGGTTTGGAGTAAGGTGCAAAAGCTCTTTTCCGGGTCGGTGCAGCATCACTTTCTTCAGTGGGCCAATTTCGTTTCGAACGCAAATTCCTTTCATAAGACCTCCCGTATCTCAAGCGCGCCCGCCTCTCCAAAAGTGGAACAGACAAGCGGCGAATCATCGTTTTTATTGTAACGTATCCCACGGTCGCTTGTCAACAGAATTGCCCTTGTTTTCCAATAATTTTATGCATGGAATGAAAATATCCGGCGCAACAAAGCCCTTCCTCTGCGCAACAAATCATTGCTGGCTTTTTTACAGGAGGTTATGCTACAATAAAAGAAACCGATCCGCCGATTATGCGACCGAAAAGGAGGGTTTCTTCATGCGCGTCCCGTTCATCACTTCAACAGCCGTTTCCACCCGACTGCTGCCTGTTCTTCTGCTCTCATTTGCCGCCGTCGTGCTGTTGATCTGCCTGATCCGCGCCATGAAACGCAGCGTCGCTTCGGAAAAGGCCGCGCAAGAGGCTGCCATGGAGCAGGACGATACGCTTTTTCCCGTGGAGGAATATGCGGCCCGTGTAACCGCAAAGTATCAGGATATCGGCCCCGACCCCCGCTATCCTGCCTCGGTGCCGCGTGTCCGGAATCAGGTCACCTTTGCTTACAACGGACAGGAAAAAACCTTTACCGTCCCGGAGGAAGCATTTCAGGCCATCACGCTCTGCGCCGTTGGAACGCTGCTTTTACAGGACGGCGCGTTTCTTGGTTTTGATGTGCAGCTTGATGGAATCGCGCAAGCCGGAATCATCGAGAAACGGCAAGAGCTGTAACGTCATTTGCTTTTCATCGGTAGCCAGCGCCGCTTTCGCGGCGCTGGCTTGTTTTTTCTCAAAAAGCAAAAAAGCCTTGCAATTCAAAACAACCTGTGCTATTCTATTTACGAACAAATGTTCTATTTTGAAGGAGGGGAGCAGATGTGGATCTGATGGAAAAGCTGACCATTCTGGCCGACGCCGCCAAATACGACGCCGCCTGCACCTCCAGCGGTGTAGATCGCGCCTCCCGTCCCGGCGGACTGGGAGCCACCATGGCCTGCGGCTGCTGTCACAGTTTTGCCGCCGATGGCCGCTGCATCACCCTGCTCAAAGTGCTGCAAAGCAACGCCTGCTGTTACGATTGCAGCTATTGCGTCAACCGCCGCA
>JAFZPW010000071.1 GCA_017552495.1 Clostridia bacterium
GCAGCGGTGACACATGGCGACGTAGCTGTCGTTGCCCCCCAGAAAGACCTGCTCGCCGGCGGTAATCACCCGGCCCTCGCCGTCGATGCGGGCGTTGACAGTGGCCTTTGCGCCGCAGGCGCACACCGTTTTGATCTCGGTGATGGACTCGGCCACCTCAAACAGACGGGCGCTGCCCGGGAAAAGCCGGGTGAGGAAATCGGTCCGCAGGCCGAAGCAGAGGACGGGGATCCCGTCCTCGTCCACCAGCGTACGGAGCTGGTCGATCTGCGCGGGGGTGAAAAACTGGCATTCGTCAGCAATGATTACGTCCCGCGGCGTCATCTGATGATAGCGCTCGGCCAGATCGCAGCCGGGCGGGATGGCGTCGGCCTCCTGGCGCAGGCCGATGCGGGAGCGGATGACGCTCTTGCCGTCGCGAGTGTCCACCGAGGGCTTGATGAGCCAGACCGTCATGCCCAGTTCCTCGTAATTGAACTTTGTAATCAGAGCTTGGGCCGATTTGGAACTGCCCATGGCGCCGTATTTGAAATAAAACTTTGCCACGCGGGATCCCCTCCTTGCGATTTCTGTTTTTATCATACGATAAAAGCGTGAAAATGTAAAGAATTCGCGAAAATTGCCCTTCAGGCAAAAAGCCCTTGAATTTGCGAAAAATCTTTGCTATAATGCAAAAGGAATCACGCAGGGTTGGTATATCGGTATTACCCCAGCTTCCCAAGCTGGTGAGGCGGGTTCGACTCCCGTACCCTGCTCCAAAACAGCAGCCTGTCCGTCTGGATCAGGCTGCTCTTTTTGAAAACAAAATGGGCGCGGGAGAACTGACGTGCTGAGACCATCACGGCCGCGACATAGCCTGTACCGCGGCGCAGGGCATAGGCCGCTTTTTTCGTTCCAAAAGGAAGCCTTTTTCGTGTTTCAGACGGAAGAGAACGGGGTTGTTGCTCTTTGCCGGATATGGTGAAATGATTGCTGCGAAGCAAAAACAGCAAGACCGGAATGCTTGCGGAAGGAGGCGGGGATTCAAACCGTGCCGAAGCAGAGATGGATAAAACAGCCGCGCCGCGCAAGGGAGCAAGACGGCAAAATCCTGCGCCTCCCCTCTTGATTTGCGGCGGCGGATATGATAAAATAAAAACGGAAAAAATGCCTGCGCGTCCGGCGCGGGACGGGAAAAGATCTTGCCTGCGGCAGGGTCTTTTTTGGGGTAAGCGCCCGGCCGGACGGCGGAAACTCAAGGAGGTCGGTTATGTCCAAATTTAAATTCAGCCTGAAAAATGTGGATTGGAAGCGCTTTTTCGTCGATATTCTGGTCGATATTCTGTTTGATATCGTGGGCGGTCTGCTTTACGGCGCGGGCGTCTATACCTTTGCCGCCAAAGCGAATTTTGTTCCCGGCGGCGTCAGCGGTCTTGCCATCATCTGCAACCGGCTGATTCCCGGTATCTCTATCGGTACCTGGATCGTGCTCATCAACATCCCCATCATCCTGTTTTGTCTGAAAACGCTGGGCAAGGGCTTTTTGATCCGGTCGCTGCGCACCATTTTCATTACCTCGGCGATTTTGGACGTGGTCTTTCCCCGCCTGCCCGCTTATACCGGCGAGCCGCTGATGGCGGCGCTGTTCGCCGGCGCCCTGGCCGGCGCGGGTCTGGCGCTGATTTACTGGCGCGGCTCGTCCACCGGCGGGACGGATTTTCTCATCCTTTCTCTGCGGAAAATGCATCCCCATATGCAGCTTGGCGTGCTTACCACCATCGTCGACGGCAGCGTCATCCTGCTCAGCGGCCTGGTATTCGGCCGGGTGGACGCGGTGCTGCAGGGCGTGGTGATGACGGCGGCCTCCTCCATCGTTATCAACAAGATCACCGTGGGCTTCGTCAACGGCCAGCTTACCCTTATCATCACCGACAAGGGCTCTGAAGTGGCGCAGATCATCATGGAGGAGGTAGAGCGCGGCGTTACCGCCATGGATGCCACCGGTATGTATTCCGGCAGCAACAAGACCGTGCTCATGTGCGCCTGCTCCCGGGCAGAGGCCGTGCGTGTCCGCGCTTTGGCGCAAAGGATCGACAAGCAGGCGCTGGTGTTGCTCTGTCCCTACGACACCGCCTACGGCTTTGGCTTCCAGCCGCCGGAGGCGTAACAGAAGAGATCAAAACGCAAAAAGCCGCCTTCACAGGCGGCTTTCTTCACACCATCTGGAAGTAAGGCGGCAAAAACGGGAGGCGGGTTTTCGCCTCGGCGGCGCTGCAATAGGGAACTCCGGAACGCCCGGGACGAAAAGATCCGGCTGCCGGAAAAGGCGTGAGTTTGCACAAAACAAGAAACGAGGCGAGCTGCGCTCGCCTCGTTTTCATCTGCGCTTACAGCGCGTATTTGCGGTTGTATTGATCGTAAAGCTCGTTGAAGGAGCTGTTGCCGTATTTGATGCCGTTGAGGTATTCATGGGTGTCGAAGCTGTTGTGCTCCACCTCGATGATGGCCACGGCGATGTTGGAGCAGTGGTCGGAGATGCGCTCGTAGTTGTTCAGCAGATCGGAGAGAATGAAGCCGCCCTCGATGGTGCAGGTGCCTCGCTGGAGGCGGCGGATGTGATTGTCCTTGATCCCGGCGGTCAGCCGGTCGATGACCTGCTCCAGCGGCTCCACCTTGGCGGCGATGCTCACGTCGCTGGACTCATAAGCCTGCGTGGTGAGCAGCAGAATCTCTTCCAGCGCGCCGGAAAGCACCTTGATTTCGGCTTCGGCGGCAGGGGAAAAGCGGATGCTTTTATCATAAAGCTCCTTGGCCACTTTATAGAGATTCACCGCGTGGTCGCCCAGCCGCTCAAAATCGCCGATGGCGTGCAGGATCTTGGCGGTGATCTGGCTGTCCTGACTGGAAAGCGCCTGGGACGACAGCTTCACCAGATAGGTGCTCAGTTTGTCCTCGTAGCGGTCAAGCGCGTCCTCGGCGTCCAGCACCCGCTGGGCTACGGCGGGGTCGTATTGCCGGAAGAGGCTCATGGCGTCCTGTAAAATGAGCCACGCCTGGGCGCACATCCGCTTGGACACGTTGAAGGATTCGGAAACGGCGACCGAGGGCGATCGCAGCAGCAGGTCGTCCAGCACCAGAATATCCTGCTGCTCGGTGCCCTCTGCGCCGGATTTGTCCCGCACCAGACGCTCGGTGAGCTTCACCAGTTTGCGGGAGAAGGGCATGAGCAGCGCGGTGGTCAGCAGGTTGAAAATGGTGTGGATCAGGGCGACGTGCCACGGGGACAGCCGGGCGGGCACAAAGGGCCAGCGGAACACGGCGTAAAGCGCCTCAAATCCCGCCAGACACACGATCGTGCCGATGATTTTGATGGAAACATGGAGCACGGCCACCCGCTTGGCCTTGGTGGTGGTGCCGATGCAGGAAATCAGCGAAGTGGCGCAGGTGCCAATGTTCAGGCCCATGACGATGGGGATCGCCATACCCCAGGTGATGCCGCCGGTGAGCGAGAGGGCCTGCAAAATGGCGATGGTGGCCGCCGAACTCTGGATGACGGCGGTGAACAGCGCGCCGATGAGCACGCCCACGATGGGGTTCTGGAACTGCACCAGCAGACTTTCAAACTCGGGCATGTCCGCCAGCGGACTGACGGCCGAAGCCATCATTTCCATGCCGTACATCAAAACAGAGAAGCCCACAAAGGCCGTGCCGATGCTTTTCCTCCGGTCTTTTTTGGAGAACATAATCATGAGGATCCCCGCAAAGGCCAAAAGCGGCGAGAAATTCTTGGGCTTGAGCATCTGAAGCCAGAGCACGTCGCTCTGGATGCCGGAAAGCGACGTGATCCACGCGGTAAAGGTGGTGCCGATGTTGGCGCCGAAGATGATGTTCACCGTCTGGGAAAAGGCCATGATCCCAGAGTTCACCAGACCTACCAGCATCACGGTGGTGGCAGAGGAGCTCTGAACGGCGATGGTGATGGCGGCCCCCAGAAAAATGCTCAAAAAGGGATTGGCAGCCAGCCGGTGGAGCATGTCCTCCAGCTTGCCGCCGGCCATTTTTTCCAGGCTGCCCGAAAGAACGTGCATGCCGAACAGGAAAAAGGTCAGGCCGCCGATGAGGGTGATGGCCGAGAAAACGTCCATGCCCCGGCCTCCTTTCGTCATAAGACATCAATGATTAGAACAGATTCAGAATAGCATATCCCTGTTAAATCGCAAGGGGACCCGTGTTAAATCTCGGTTAAATCTTCGGAAAATCTGAAAATCGCGGCGGCACGGCCGCGGCTCTTGCGTCGGAAGCGGCGTTGTGGTACAATTAAAAAAACGGGAGTCAAAACGGGTCGAATCCGGAGGAGGGATCCTTTTGCATATCAAAAAATGGCGGCGCGTCGCTGCATGGACGCTGGCCGCGGCAGTGATCTTCTGCGGCGCAACGGCGCTGGCCGCCGGGACGGCGCAGGATCCGGTCATCAGCCGCTCGTATCTGGCGGAGATCTTTTCCGCTCCGGCGGAAAATTATCTGAAAACGGCGCTGGATATGATGGATGTGACCGTCCGCGGCAAGGTCGAGGGCCAGAAGCAGGCCGTGGCCGACTATGTTGCCGGGCGGATGGGCGAGGTCTGGGCCCAGAGCCTTGCCGGACAGGTGCAATCCCGGGTGCGGGAGCTTTTGTCTGCGCAGGGCGCCGGACAGGGCAAAGCGGGAATGCGGCGGGTCGCGCTGAAAAAGGGCGATATCGTCACGGGGACGCCGGGCGCTTCGGTGATTTTTGTTACCGGCGCGGGCGAGATCGCAGGACCTGCGGGCGCCAATGTGCTCAATGTGACGGCGGGCTCGCTGCGAACGCCCGGCCTTGCCATCAAAACGGGGATCTGGTATATGATTCTTGCGGACGACGGAAGCGGCGTCCGGGTCACCTCGGACAAGGCTTCCGTGTTGGTGCGCGACGGGGCGCGGGCGGGCTACGAGGCCGCCTATGGTTCTTATGCCGACGCGCTGCAGATGCTGGGGCTGTTCAAGGGTACCGACAAGGGCTATGAGCTGGAGCGGGCGCCACAGCGGCAGGAGGCGCTCATCATGCTCATCCGTCTGCTGGGCGAGGAGCAGGATGCGCTGGCCACCGGCTTCCGCGCCCCCTTTGCCGATATGCCCGGCTGGGCCGACGGGCCGAAATACATCTCCTACGCCTATGAAAAGGGCTATACCAACGGAACCTCCGCCAATACCTTTTCTCCTTATCTGGAGGGGACGGCAGAGCAGTATCTCACCTTTGTGCTGCGGAGCCTGGGCTATCGGGACGGAGAGGATTTTATCTGGAACACCACCTCCCGGGATCTTTCGGTGCAGTTGGGTCTGGTGACCCAGGCCGAGCTGGACGGCATCGGGCGCACCGGCTTTCTGCGGGATCATGTGGCGCTCATCTCGTACCGTGCGCTGGGCGTCCGGCTCAAGGAGGGCGGCGGCACGCTGGCCGACCGATTGCTTTTGCGGGGCGTCATCCACTGGGATCAGTTGGAAGCGGCCGCACGGATCGCGGGACAATAAGAAATTTTCGCCGGCGGCTTCTGCTGCCGGCGATTTCATTTGCGGGAACATTTTCTCCGCGCACGAATAGTATGGGGTGAGAAATCTTTTAGGAGGAATCACGTTTATGTATTCATCTTGCAATTCCTGCGGCAACAACGGCTTTTTCGCGCAGCCCATGTGGATCCTGATCTTTCTGTTCATCATCCTGTTCTGGGTGAATTGCGGCTGGGGCTGGGGCGGCAACTGCGGTTGCGGCAACGGCTGCGGCAACGGTGACTGCGGCTGCGGCTGCTGAGCCGTTCCTACTTACACAAGCCCCCGGCTTTTGCCGGGGGCTGTGCTTTTTTTACAAACTGTTAAAAAATGCTTTACAAATTCCTGGCGGTCTTGTATAATTAGTATAATAACCGGGGGATCCCGGGAGGGAAGACCGGGCCTCCGTTCATTCTGAAAGAGAGGAGCTCCGCGTATGAAAAAGAAATTAACGCTGCCCGTGCAGATCGCGATTGCCCTGATCGCCGGTATTCTTTTCGGCCTGATCTGCTATTTCGCAAAGATCCCGCAGTTTACCACCAACTATCTCAAGCCCTTCGGCACCATTTTCGTCAACCTGCTGAAGTTCATCGTCGTTCCCGTGGTGCTGCTGTCCATGATCGACGGCATCATCTCCATGGGCGACATGAAAAAGGTGGGCTCGGTGGGATGGAAGACCGTGGCCTACTTCCTTGTCACCACAGCCATCGCCTGCGTCATCGGTCTGATTATCGCCAACATCTTTAACGGCGCGGGTCTGTTCCCCGTCCTGCAGAATGCCGAGGGCGCCGAATGGACCGGCAAGACCACGCAGAACTTTATGGACACCCTTGTTGCCATCTTCCCGGACAACATGTGGAAGGCCTTTACCAATTCCGATATGCTCCAGGTCATCGTCATCGCCCTGCTGCTGGGCGGCGGTGTTCTTGCCGCCGGTGAAAAGGCCAGAATGGCCAAGGATCTGGTGGGCACGCTGTACGCCGTCATCGAAAAGGTCATGGGCTTTATCATTTCCCTGAGCCCCATCGGCGTTTTCACCATGATGGCATGGGTGGTGGCCACAAAGGGCCCCGACATTCTGGGTTCGCTGGCGCTGGTGCTGCTGGCGGCTTACATCGCGTATTTCCTCCACGCCGTGCTGGTCTACTCCATGGCGGCGAAGACCTTTGCCGGCGTCAATCCGCTGACCTTCTTCAAGCTGGCTTCTCCCGCCATGATTTTCGCCTTTACCTCCACCTCCTCCGCGGCAACCCTGCCCGTTTCTGAGGAGTGCGCCCTCAAGCTGGGCGCCAAGAAGGATGTGGCGTCCTTTGTCCTGCCGCTGGGCGCCACCATCAATATGGACGGCACCGCCATTTATCAGTGCGTCGCCACCATCTTCCTGGCAACCTGCTCGGGCATCCATCTGACCATCGGCCAGATGGTCATTATCGTCGTCACCGCCACGCTGGCCTCGATCGGCACCGCCGGCACCCCCGGCGCCGGCATGATTATGCTGGCCATGGTGCTGACCGCCATGGGCATCGACGTCAACATGATTATGATTATCTACGGCGTCGACCGTCTGTTCGACATGGGCCGTACCTGCCTCAACGTCACCGGCGACATTTCCTGCTCGCTGTGCGTCACCAGGTGGGAAAGCAAAAAAGCCGCGAAAGCCAACAAATAAGCGCCTTGGCGCAGGAAAAAGGACGGCCTTCGGGCCGTCCTTTTTTGAAATCTTCCGGGAACGGACAAAGAAAAACAACCCGGTGCGCGACAGCGCGGCGGAGCCGCAGACGGCGTTATCCGCCAGATCTCTTTTCTCGTCGGCATACCAGTCGTCATACCGGCATCGTCAAGCCCATCGGAATTCGCAATCCGGCGTCTTGCCGCTTCCCAAAAACCGAGGAACGGCGCTTCCCGGCAAATCCATTTTCCGGCAGCCCTTCTTTCGCGAAAATCCCCGCAATTTGGGCACAATGCTTTCAAAACGGAAAGTTTTTCGTTAAAAGATGGGAACATTTCCTTGACAGGTTTCTGTAAAAGCTATAATATAGAAGTTAGCATATTTTCTTTTAAAGAAATAAGCGTAAATTATTGAGAGGAAGTTATAGCAATGCCGTCACCGATTTACTGGATCGTGTGGATCGTTGCTTTGTTTGCCGTCGCCGCCGCAGGAGTTTTTGCAGGCTATTCTTACCGGAAAAAAGTTGCAGAAAAAGAGATCGGCAGCGCCGAGGATGAAGCAAAGAAGATCATCAACGAGGCCATCAAATCCGCAGAAGCCAAGAAACGCGAAGCCGTGGTGGAGGCCCGGGAAGAAATTTTCCGCGCCCGCACCGAAAACGAGAAGGAATGCAAGGAGCGCCGCGCCGAGGTGCAGAAGCAGGAACGCCGCATCCAGCAAAAGGAAGAGGCCATCGACCGCAAATACGAGAGCATCGAGGCCAAGGAAGAAAAGCTCAGCCAGCGTATGAAGCAGTTGGATGAGCAGAAGGAAGAGGTCGCCGCCCTGAAAAAGAGCCAGCTTGAGATGCTGGAAAAGATTTCTGGCCTCACGGTGGAAGAAGCAAAGGTGCAACTCATCTCCCAAGTGGAGGAGGAGGCTCGCCACGACGCCGCCGTCCGCCTGAAGGAAATCGAGCGTCAGACCAAGGACGAGGCCGACGCCCGCGCCCGCGAGATCATCACCACCGCCATTCAGCGGTGCGCCGCCGATCACGCCAGCGAGGCCACCGTTTCGGTGGTGCCGCTGCCCAGCGACGAGATGAAGGGCCGCATCATCGGCCGCGAGGGCCGCAACATCCGCACGCTGGAAACCCTCACCGGCGTGGATCTCATCATCGACGATACCCCCGAGGCCATCACCCTGTCCAGCTTTGATCCGGTCCGCCGCGAAGTGGCCCGCGTGGCGCTGGAAAAACTGATTACCGACGGGCGCATTCATCCCGCCCGCATCGAGGAAACGGTGGACAAGGCGCAGCGCGAGGTGGAATCCATCATCAAACAGGAGGGCGAGCGCGCCATTTTCGAAACCGGCGTCCACGGCGTCCATCAGGAGCTGGTCAAGCTGCTGGGCCGGATGCGTTACCGCACCAGCTACGGACAAAACGTGCTGGCGCACTCCGTGGAGGTGGCGCACATCGCCGGACTTTTGGGCAGCGAACTGGGTCTGCCCGCGCAGCAGGTGACACTGGCCAAGCGCGCCGGTCTGCTGCATGATATCGGCAAGGCCGTCACCCACGAGGTGGAGGGCAGCCACGTTGCCATCGGCGTGGAGCTGGCCCGGAAGTACCGGGAGAAAGAGGACGTGATCCACGCCATCGAGGCGCACCACGGCGACGTGGAGGCCAAAACCATGATCGCCTGCATCGTGCAGGCGGCCGACGCCATTTCCGCGGCCCGGCCCGGCGCCCGCCGCGAGAATCTGGAGGCTTATATCAAGCGTCTGGAACGGCTGGAGGAACTGGCCTCCGGTATGCCCGGCGTGGAAAAGTGCTTTGCCTTCCAGGCGGGCCGCGAGATCCGTATTTTGGTCAATCCCGACCAGATCAAAGACGACGATATGGTGCTGCTGGCGCGGGATCTGTCCAAGAAGATCGAGAACGAACTCAATTATCCCGGCCAGATCAAGGTGCATGTGGTGCGGGAGACCCGCGCCGTGGATTACGCGAAATAATTTGCCAACCGCCGGCCCGCGCTTTTGCGGGCCGGCTTTTGAATTTGAAATGGATGATTCTTGCAAATCCCGGCGGGATCTGCTACAATGCGATTGTAGGCAAAAGCTGGCAAAATGAGGAAACAACAAATCAAAAAGAAAGAGGGTTCATGACATGCTCAAGGAAAAACCGCTGATCTGCTGCACGACCTCCGGCCGCAGCGACACCGACGATCCCAGACGCCGCGTTCTGGAAGAATGGCAGACCTATCCCCTGGCGATTTTGGCGGCGGGGGGCATCCCCATCTCCACCAACGAGCTCTGCCCGGAGGAGATGGCCGAGCTTTGCGACGGGTTGCTGCTCACCGGCGGCGCCGATGTGGATCCCGACCTTTACGGCGAGGAAATCTTGAACGACACCGTTAAAACCGATCCGGCCCGCACGGCCTTTGAGGCGCCGCTGGCCCGGGCCTTTTTGGCGCGGAAAAAGCCGGTTTTGTGCATTTGCCGGGGATTTCAGTTGATGAACGTTCTGTTGGGCGGCAGTCTGTGGCAGGACACCGTGGCACAACTTGGCTATGTCCATATGAACCGGGACATCCGGCATCCGGCCTTTGCGCAGGAGGGCTCGGTGCTTTACCGCCTGTTCGGGCGGGAATTCCGGGTCAACAGCACCCACCATCAGGCGGTAAAGGCCCTGGGCGATGGCCTGCGCGTCACGGCCCGCTCGGTGGAAGGCATCATTGAGGCCTATGAGCACGAGAGTCTGCCCATCTGGGGCACCCAGTTCCATCCCGAGCGGCTGACGGGCATTTTGTGGGACGACCGTACCCCCGATTTCGCGCCCTATTTCCGCTTTTTCGTGGAGGAAACGAAGCGCGATGCGGAAAACAGGGCGTGACGTTTGTAAAAAAGCAAGGC